>JAJEAC010000096.1 GCA_022824315.1 Silicimonas sp. | reverse complement strand
AGGCCCGGCAGCACGGCCACCGGCGTGTAGCGCAAATGTCGAAGCAGCCAGTCAGGCATCCTTCGATCGCCGACCAGCCCGAGGAAGGAGAAGCGGATCAGGAAGGTGCCCACGCCCAGCACGGCGATGATCGCCCAAATCTCGGTCGCCGAGTGACTCACCGGCCTCGCCTTCTCTCGATTTCCGCGCCCACGCCCATCGCAATTGCGGCGGCGATCAAGAGGCCGATGCCTGTTGGCAGCCAGAAGAGAAGCAATGCCGCGACCGCCGACGACACGGCGGCCGCTAGATGGGCAATCGTCTTCAGCATCGGTCCCACGATTGCCAGGAACAGGATCGGCATGGCAAAGTCGATCAAGGCACTGTCCGGCAGCGCCCCGCCGGCCGCCGCACCAATCAAGGTCCCGACGACCCAAAGCGGTGTCGTCAGCGCGATCGTGCCAAGGAAATAGGCGACCTTTTGGTCTGTCGCCCGTTCGGGCCGTTCGTCGAAATGAGCGATTCCGAGTGCATAGCTGACGTCGAAATTCAGGTACGACACGATCACGCGCTGCCAGAGCGGCGCTGACCCCAGATGCGGCTGAAGTGACGCGGAATACATCGCCATTCGCAGGTTGACGGCAAGTGCCGCCGCCATCGCCACCCACGCAGGCGCCGCCTCCGACAACAGCTGCACGGCAGTGAACTGGGCGGATCCGGCGATCACGACGATCGACATTCCGACCGCTTGGGGAATGTCCAGCCCCGCCTCGACGGCGACGATGCCGAACAACAAGGCGAACGGGCCGATGACGAGCAGGAACGGCACGCCGGCGATGAATCCTTCGAGGAAAGCGGATTTTCCTGTGGCTAAGGACATGGTCCGGCCCTAATCTCTGTCAGGTGCGAATAGCACACGCAGGAAGGGGCGCAATCAATGGATCGTGAAGGCGCTGGTCGGTACCTGATCGCTCCCGATCCAGGGGATGCGAGGTTGACGCGCGCCGTCGAGGGCGTCGACGAATCCGGGGCCGGCGCGGAGATTTCCGTGGTCGAGGAGCGTCCGCTGACGATTTTCCTGAACGGACAGGAAATCGTGACAGTCATGACCATAGGCGACTATCCCGAGTACCTGGCACTTGGATTTCTTCGCAATCAGGGCATGCTGCAGCCCGGCGAACGCATCGCTGGCGTTGATTTCGATGCCGAGCTTGAAACCGTCGTGCTGCGCACCGACAGCGAGACAAGCTACGAGGAAAAGCTCAAGAAGAAGATCCGAACGAGCGGGTGCGCAGTTGGCACCGTCTTTGGAGACGTCATGGAAGGTCTCGAGGACCTGACATTGCCGCACGCTGAACTGCGCACGTCCTGGCTGTATTCCCTTGCGCATGCCATCAACCGGACGCCGTCCCTCTATCTTGCGGCGGGCGCGATACACGGAACCGTTCTCTGCGAGGCGGACCGGGCACTGGTCTACATGGAGGATGTCGGTCGCCACAACGCGGTCGACAAGATCGCGGGGTGGATGCTGAGCAACGAGATCTCCGGGAACGACAAGATCCTCTACACGACCGGACGCCTGACCTCGGAAATGGTGATCAAGTGCGCCCTCATGGGAATCCCGGCGCTCGTCTCCCGATCCGGATTCACAGCGTGGGGTGTGGAGATCGCTCGCGAAGCTGGCCTGACGCTGATCGGCCGCATGCGCGGGCATCGTTTCGTCTGCCTGTCAGGTGAACAGCGCCTTGTTCGGGACGCCGAACCGGCGCATGTGTTGGCGGAGGAGCGCAGGCATCAGCGAAAAGGAAGTCGGGAATGACGCCACATGCACGAGTCGTTGTACGGGCGCGGACTCCGTCGAACACGGAACCTGAGCCGGTTGCCTCAATGGCGGAATCGCCAACGGACCCAAGTTCCCGGATCTTTACGGTCCAAACTGGACAGCAGAGTTCCATTGGGCGGACTGACGCATGGCTGAAGGCATGAGCCTGCCCTCAGGCACCATTCTGGCTGGTGGCCAGTCCCGTCGCATGGGTGGTGGCGACAAGGGCCTTCTGACCATCGGTGACAGGACGATGCTGGAGCATGTGATCGATAGGTTTGCGCCCCAGGTGGGCGAACTGGCATTGAACGCCAATGGTGACGAGGCGCGGTTTGCGAAATTCGGCTTTCCGGTTCTCGCCGATCCTGTCGCCGGATATGCCGGTCCCCTGGCCGGAGTCCTGGCGGGACTTGACTGGGCGGCAGGCCGTGGGGTTGCGAACATTGTAACGGCCGCCGCAGACACCCCGTTCCTTCCCGCGGATCTGGTGGCCCGGCTTCTGGATGCTGCCGTGGCCCAAGGCCGGCAGATCGCGCTTGCCCGCACCGCAACCGGGCTGCATCCGACCTTCGGCCTTTGGCCCGTTGCGCTTCGAGACGACCTGAGAACCGCATTGTCGGCAGGTGTTCGCAAGGTTGTCGACTGGACCGACCGGCATGGTGCGGCCAGTGCGGAGTTTCCGGTCGGAGAATTTGATCCGTTCTTCAACGTGAACACGCCCGAGGACCTTGATAGTGCTCAGGACTATCTGGAGTTGGCATGAAGGTCTGGGAGCTTATGTCCATGACTGAAATGCCTGGCGCTCTTGATTGTCCGGCGTATGCTGGCGGCAACATTCTCCAGCGCGGTACCGCGTCGGCCGGGTGGGACGTCGGCTCCTTGGGTCGTCCCGGCGCGGCGGAGGGCGTTCTCGAACCATATGTCGCCGGGTTGCCGGGGCAGGACGCAGATCGGTATCCGGCCGAAGGAATTCAGTCATGGATATGAGCCCCAAGGTCTGGGGCATCGTCGGCTGGAAGAACTCTGGCAAGACCGGCCTCATGGAGCGCCTCGTCGCCGAGTTCGTTGCCCGAGGCCTCAAGGTCTCTACCCTGAAGCACGCGCATCACGTGTTCGACGTGGATCAGGTGGGCAAGGACAGCTACAGGCACCGCGTTGCCGGTGCGACCGAGGTCTTGCTTGCAAGTCGCCGACGGTGGGCCTTGATGCATGAATTGCGTGACGAAGAGGAGCTGGGGCTTGCCGCACTGCTCTCAAAGCTCGCGCCCGTGGATCTGGTCCTGGTCGAGGGCTACAAGCGCGATCTGCACCCGAAAGTCGAGGCGCATCGAGCGGAGACCGGCAATGAGCTGATCGCTTCCGATGACCGAACGATCATGGCCGTCGCATCGGATTGCGGTGCCGAGGCGCCGGGCCGGCCGACCTTTCACATCGACGACACGTCCGCGATCGCCGACTTCATTTCGAATGAACTGGGGCTGCAGGATGCTTGAAACCCCTTGCCACGGCGACTTGGCCCGGCGATGTCGAAGCGACATGGCTCCCCTCCAGTTGCCGGGCGGCAGATTCAGAAATTTGCCGGGACTTGCGGGATGCTGACCCCGCCACGCATGAAGAACGATTGTTTTGCCTTGCCGCCCGGAGTCGACTGGACCCCGGTCGACGATGCGCTCCGGAGGCTGCGCAAAGCCGTGCACTTGTCGGTGGGCAGCGAGGGCGTGCCGATCGAGGACGCGGACGGCCGGCTGCTTGCGGAGCCGGTGCGGGCCCGCCGAGCGAATCCTCCGGGCGCAAATTCGGCCGTAGATGGCTACGGATTCTCGCACGGCGCCACAGGTGCCGGTGACCAGCTGATGCCGCTCGCCGAAGGACGTGCGGCTGCAGGGTGTCGATTTCCCGGACACGTGCCGGACGGACATGCCATTCGCATCCTCACCGGTGCCCTCCTGCCATCGGGCGTCGATACCGTCGTGCTGGAGGAAGACTGCTCTACGGATGGCGCGAGCATCGCGTTCGAGGGTCCCGTGAAGAAGGGAGCAAACACACGCCTGAAAGGCGAGGACGTCGATGAGGGCGCTTTGGCGTTCCCTGCCGGCACCCGCCTTGGACCGCCAGAGCTTGCGCTCCTGGTGGCCACAGGGGTCACGGATGTTCGAGTCCACAAGCGGCTGAGGGTCGCCGTGCTTTCGACCGGCAGCGAAATCGCCCAGGTCGGAACCGGCTCCGACCCCGGGCGGACATATGATGCGAACCGGCCCATGCTCTTGTCCCTGGTGCAGGACTGGAGACTGGAACCGGTGGATCTGGGACTGGTGCCGGATGATCGCGACGCACTGCGCTCACGTCTCGATGCGGGTGCCGATGCGGCCGATGTCATTCTCACGTCGGGAGGGGCTTCGGCGGGGGACGAGGATCATGTGTCGGCGCTGCTGGCGGAATCTGGATCACTTGGCGACTGGCGCATCGCGTTGAAGCCAGGCCGACCGCTTGCGCTTGGGGTCTGGCGGGGCGTCCCGGTTTTCGGACTGCCCGGGAATCCGGTTGCGGCGCTGGTCTGCACGTTGATCTTTGCCCGCCCGGCCATTGGGGTCCTGGGAGGCGAAGGATGGCACGAGCCCTTGGGATTCAACGTGCCTGCGGCCTTCGAGAAGTCCAAGAAGGCCGGACGGCGCGAGTACCTTCGCGCACGCATGAATGCCGACGGTGCGGCCGAGGTGTTCATGTCCGAAGGCTCCGGCCGGATTTCGGGGCTGGCCTGGGCTGACGGCCTGGTCGAGATCGGCGATGACGCCCGCGAAATCAGGCGCGGCGACCCGGTGCGCTTCATTCCCTATGGCAGCTTCAGGTGACCAGCCCCGGCTTTCGCGTGTCTGGTGCAGAACGCGTTAGACAACCTGCCTGTGCCTGGCGACGAGGGCCATGCGGTTTTCCTCCGGTTTGGGCTTGGGCGAGGGCCCTGAAAGCGCCTCGACACGCATCCTGACCCCAACCCGGACTGCCTGGCAAGAACGAAGTTCCCTTTTTCATTGTCAAACATGAAAGCCCTTGTCGCACATGATCCCCATTCACGTCGGCATCATTCGCGCGGACGTCTCGTTCGTGGGTGCCGTGCCGGAGGCGGCGGCCTGACGGGTTGTCAAGTCAGGAATGTGAGCCCCCGTGATTCCACCATGGCACGTCGCCTCCTCGAACGCAGTGCACTCAATGCGTTCTGGAACACCGTGCGGGTGGCATCGGGGTTCGGGTGACGGATTCGTGTCCTGGCGTGCGCATCACCGTCGTGATTTTTCTCTTTTTCTCTTGCGCGGTTCCGGTCGGGGCCATATAGGCCGCCTGTCCGGAGGGCATGCCCTGCAGGTTCTCCTGGCATCGTCCGAGACGGTGGGTTGGCGACAGCCGTTAATTCCTGCCTGAGACGGGAACGGAAGAATGCTGACTTCAGGTCCGCCCTGAAGCTCTGTTCACGATGGACCCGTTAGGACTTGTGGGGCTTCGGCCTCGTGATGAGCCGGAGGGGTCACCCTCCAGATTTGGAGTGAAACTGTGAATAGAGCCCAGAAAGAGAAAGTGGTCGAGGAACTCGGCCAGATCTTCGAAAGCTCTGGCGTGGTGGTCGTAGCCCACTACGCAGGTCTCACGGTCACCGAGATGCAGGATCTCCGCAGGCAGATGCGCGCGGCCGGCGGAACGGTGCGCGTCGCCAAGAACAGGCTTGCCCGGATTGCCTTGGCAGGAAAGCCGAATGAACACTTGGTCGACCTGCTTACGGGGATGACGGTATTTGCCTATTCGGAGGATGTGGCCGCCGCCGCGCGTGTTTTCCACAAGTACTCCAAGGCAAATGGAAAGCTGGTCATTCTCGGCGGTGCAATGGGCGAAACGGTGCTGGACGTGGCAGGTGTGAAAGCTGTCGCAGAGATGCCGTCGCGTGAAGAGCTGCTTGCCTTGATCACCGGCGGCATCGGTGCCGCGGCATCGAACCTTGCCGGCGCGATCGGAGCCCCGGCGTCGAACGTCGCGGGTATCCTTTCGACCGTGGAAGAGCGCGCGGAAGCCGCATGAGACTTGCGTGTGGGTCAAGTTCGCACGTCGCAGCAAACTAGGAACGGAACTGAGAAATGGCTGATCTGAAGAAACTTGCAGAGGAGATCGTGGGTCTCACGCTTCTCGAGGCGCAGGAACTGAAGACAATCCTGAAGGACGAATATGGAATCGAGCCCGCCGCCGGAGGCGCCGTGATGATGGCCGGACCGGCCGCTGGCGGCGATGCCGGTGCAGACGCAGCGGAGGAAAAGGACGAGTTCGATGTCATCCTCAAGGCGGCTGGCGCACAGAAGATCAACGTGATCAAGGAAGTGCGCGCGATCACCAGCCTTGGGTTGAAGGAAGCCAAGGATCTGGTCGAAGCCGGTGGCAAGGCTGTCAAGGAAGGCATTGGCAAGGACGAGGCCGAGGAGATCAAGGGCAAGCTCGAAGCGGTGGGGGCCGAAGTCGAGCTCAAGTGATTTCGTTGCGGGCCGGCCGGTCAGGACCGGCCGGCCCGTTTCAGTGAGTGCATTGCAGCGACTCTCGAAGACGCAATGTGCGGCGCGATGGGCTGGTGCGTGGCGCCGCGCCAGGCTGTGCAAATTGTCTGGGTCGACCGGATTGGCGACCAGGTGCTGAATTCGTGTCCCGCGACCAGGCGGATCGATCATCGACCGACCCTTTCGCTCGCACTGACACTTTATCAATTGGGACTTATTTACTTGGCTTGACGGACCGTCAGTCCGTCAGTCCGCCGCAAGCATTGATTTCGCGGGTCAGAGGTTGCCAACGCAAACGCCTCTCGCCGAGCAGATGCGCCAATCCCTGACGTCTCGTCCGTCGCGGCAAGGCGCTCCAGCGCCCTGTCGCGGATGTTCTTCGCCGCATTGAGGTCGGCATGGGCCGCATGGCCGCAGGCCAGGCAAGCGAAATCGTCCCGAGTTCTGCGGTTCGCGGCTTCGACCGCACCGCACTCGCTCAATGTCCGTGACGTGTTCCTGGCGGGAACGACGATCACGTTCGCCGCCTTGCAGTCCAGCATCTCC
>JAJEAC010000019.1 GCA_022824315.1 Silicimonas sp. | reverse complement strand
CCGCACCATGTTTGCGCCGCCTGCGGTCATTACGACGATCGTGAAGTTGTTGCCCAGATCGAGGAATTCGACTTGGACGAGGACGCAGCCTGAACCCGACCTCCAACACTCTTGGGATGACGAATATCCCTGATCAGCCCTGCAGCGCGAACAAGCGCATAACGATTTCCGTTGACGCCATGGGAGGCGACCGGGGACCGGTCGCCGTCGTTGCCGGGATCGCCAGGGCCGCGCGAAAGAACCCCCATTTCGAATTCCTGCTGTTTGGCCCAGAACCCGAACTGCGCAAGCTGGTCCGCAGACGGAACAGGCTGGGCCAGAAGCGAAAGCTGATGGACTGCTGCAGGATTCGTCATGTGGAAGACGTCGTCAGCATGCAGGACAAGCCGAGCCACGTGTTGCGCAACGGCAAGGGAACATCCATGTGGGCAGCGGTCGAGGCCGTCAGGGGCGGCGAGGCGGACGCTGTGGTGTCCTGCGGAAACACCGGCGCCCTTATGGCGGTTTCCATGATCAGGCTAAAGAGGCTTCCCGGCGTCGACCGGCCTGCAATCGCCTGCCTTTGGCCATCGCGGAGTCCGGGCGGATTCAACGTCCTGCTTGACGTCGGCGCCGACATACGGGCTGACGCCAGGAATCTCCTTCAGTACGCGCTCATGGGCGCTTCCTACGCACGAAACGGCCTGGAACTGTCCAAGCCGCGCATCGGTCTCATGAACGTCGGCACGGAAGAGAACAAGGGTCACACCGAGATTCGTGAGGCCCACGACATGATCGCCTCGGCGGCCGGTGACGCAAATTTCGAATTTATCGGCTTTGTCGAGGGCGGCGACATTCCGTCTGGCCGCGTGGACGTGATCGTGACGGACGGGTTCACCGGCAATATCGCGCTCAAGACCGGGGAAGGCACGGCGTTGCTCATCCGCGAGTTCTTGCGCGACGCCTTTCGCGCCACACCGCTCTCAAGGATTGCGGCGCTTCTGGCGGTGACGTCGCTTCGTCGCCTTTCCAAGCGGATTGATCCAAGGAGAGTGAACGGTGGCGTGTTCCTCGGCCTCAACGGCACCGTCGTCAAGAGTCACGGGTCAGCCGACGCAGTCGGAGTTGCGTCCGCCATTGGGCTTGCATGCCGACTGGCAGAAAGCCGGTTCAACGAACGCCTCGCGGCGCGGGTTGCATCATTCAACCCCGGCGGGCAGGATGAGAGCGAAGGAACCGCCGAAGCGGTTGACAAAGAACGGGAACGATGACGACACGCGCGGTGGTGCAAGGAGTCGGGCATTATCTGCCCGAACGGGTGATTCCGAATTCCTGGTTCGAGAACAGGCTCGACACGTCGGATGAATGGATTAGGGCGCGAACGGGAATTGAGTCGCGCCGCTTTGCTTCCGAGGGCGAAACCGTATCTGAACTTGCGACCAAGGCCGCCGTGTCGGCTCTGGCCGCTGCTGGCCGCACGGCGGATGACATCGACGCCGTGATCGTTGCCACGTCGACACCGGACCTGACATTCCCGTCGGCGGCAACGCTAGTGCAGGGAAAGCTCGACATGACGCGAGGATTCGCCTTCGACGTCCAGGCCGTCTGTGCGGGATTCGTTTTCGGGCTGTCGCAAGCCAACGCACTGATCGTCTCGGGCCAGGCTCGCCGCATTCTCGTGATCGGCGCAGAAACCTTCAGCAGCATTCTTGACTGGAGCGACCGTACCACCTGCGTGCTGTTCGGTGACGGTGCGGGGGCGGTCCTGCTAGAGGGCGCCGAGTGCGAGGGGTCCAACGAAGATCGTGGAATCCTTGCGACGGACCTCCATTCCGACGGGCGGTATCGCGACATTCTCTACGTGGACGGCGGCGTGTCGACGCAGGAGATCGGGCATCTGCGCATGCAGGGCCGCGAAGTGTTCCGGCACGCCGTTGAAAAGCTGGCAGGCACGGCCCAAGCCTCGCTGGACAGTCTTGCGCTCACGGGTGCTGACCTGGACTGGCTTGTTCCGCACCAGGCGAACCTGAGAATCATCAAGTCGACCGCTCAGAAGCTCGGTCTCGGCCTCGAGCGGGTTGTGCTGACGGTGCAGGAACACGGAAACACTTCGGCGGCATCGATTCCCCTCGCACTGTCTGTCGGGGAGAAGCGCGGCCAGATCAAGCCAGGCGACCTGCTTCTGACGGAGGCGATTGGCGGCGGCTTGGCCTGGGGGTCCGTCATTCTCCGCTGGTAGCCCGGACCAGCCCGATTTTGGGGTCTCCCGTTATTGACTCGGCAACTCTCCCCGCCCATTCTGCCGCCACAAAACAAATTCGTACAGGGGGGAATTTATGGGCGAACAGACATTGACACGAATGGATCTCAGGGATGCCGTCTACCAGGAAGTCGGGCTCAGCCGCAACGAATCTGCTCAACTGGTTGAACGTGTCATTGAACACATTTCGGACACGCTCGCCAAGGGTGAGCAGGTGAAAGTCTCGTCCTTCGGCACATTTTCCATCCGGGAAAAAGGGCCACGCATCGGCCGCAATCCCAAGACCGGCGAAGAGGTTCCAATCCATCCACGCAGAGTCCTTACATTTCGTCCCTCTCATCTGATGAAAGAGCGAGTGGCTGCCGGCAACAAGGCTTGATCCACGGTGCAAAAGTCCCGCGAGGCGTTCCGAACCATCTCTGAAGTGGCTGACTGGCTGGATGTGCCCGCGCACGTCCTACGCTTCTGGGAAACACGGTTTACGCAAATCAAGCCGACAAAGCGTGCTGGCGGGCGCCGCTACTATCGCCCTGCCGACATGCAGGTCCTTGGAGGGATAAAGACGCTTCTGCGTGACCAGGGCATGACGATTCGCGGGGTACAGAAGCTGCTCCGGGAACAGGGCGTGAGCCACGTCTCCTCCTTCTCGATTCCGCTTGATCCAGAACCGCCGGAACGGGACGCCCAAGGCCAAGTTGACTCCGTTGCGAAAGACGCGCGACAGACCCCGTCCCCCACCGCACACGACATGTCCGAAGTGGGCGTCGGGCTCACCGAGACCGATGTCGAAACGACAGGGCACCAGCCCCAAGAGGAAGCGAGTGTGGCAGACGTCCGATCAGCGGATGCCGAAACGGCAGCTGACAAGGAGAGTTCCGGCGAGCCGGCATCGGAAGCCACAGAACAGGCAGATGCAGGCCTGCAAACCGAACAGGAATCTGACCGCGAGATCGATCCATCCGATGCGCCTGAAACGGACCCGGAGGACGACGCGGAGGAATTTGCTCGAGGTCCAGGCATCGCCGCACGCGTGATTCTGGCCGACCGCGCGCTATTGCTGGCGCATCGCGACGACCTGTTGAAGGCCGCCGAACGATTGAGAGCCCTGTCCTTGAGAATGTCCGGGAATTCATGACATGCTGGCGGATCAACTATTGCCACCGGTCCCCTTTTGCGAGAGAAGGCCGCAAGTCGGGCTATGGCGCAGCTTGGTTAGCGCGTCCGTCTGGGGGACGGAAGGTCGCAGGTTCAAATCCTGCTAGCCCGACCATCACCTGAAAGACCCGGGCAGCCGATGACGAGACCATCTTGCAGGAAGAGCTGGAATTGCGCCAGGATGCGTGCGCTCCATGACATGGGACGTGCGGTTGCGTTCCGCGCCGACCGACGACATCGTGACGTCTTCCGCGCGAACTCACCGCTCCCGCCAGAGTGCTGTCCGTGAACGGCGTCCTGCCTGACACTGAAATCCGGGCCATGATCGGGAACGGCTCGATTTGCGCTGACGTTGCTTTCACGGACGCGCAAGTCCAGCCCGCGTCGCTGGACCTGCGACTCGGGAACGTGGCCTATCGTGTCCGTGCATCTTTTCTCGCGACCGGTGGCGCCAGCGTCGAGGATCGGCTGCACAAGTTTGAAATGCATCGATTCGATCTCGGCGACGGCGCCGTGCTCGAAAGGGGGTGCGTCTATGTCGTACCGCTGATGGAGCGACTTGAACTGTCCGAGACCGTTTCAGCAGTCGCGAACGCAAAGAGTTCGACGGGCAGGCTTGACCTTCTGACCCGCACCATCACCGATGGCGCGACCGAGTTCGACCGCATCCCGGCGGGCTATCATGGACCGCTTTATGCCGAGATCTGCCCGCGGTCCTTCTCCGTCCTGGTCCGGCCGGGCATGCGCCTTAACCAAATCCGGTTTCGGAAGGGACACGTTGCCCTTGATGATGCCGCCCTAGCCGCACTCCACGACGACGTCGGGCTTGTTTCCGGCAAGGCAGTGATCTCCGAAGGTCTCGGATTCTCGGTCGACCTGGATCCGGCCAGCGGCACGCTTGTTGGCTACCGCGCCAAACCGCATGGAGGGGTGATCGACCTCGACAACGTCGCTGGCTACGAACCCGACGAGTTCTGGGAAGAAATCCACACCGGTGAAGGAAGGGTCATCCTGGACCCCGGAGCCTTCTACATCCTGGTGAGCCGGGAGGCCGTGACCATTCCACCCACCCATGCTGCGGAAATGGCGCCGTACCTGGCCATGGCCGGAGAGTTTCGCGTCCACTACGCGGGCTTCTTCGATCCGGGATTCGGTTGGGCCGAGGCGGGCGGCGCCGGCTCCCGCGGCGTACTGGAAGTGCGCTGCCACGAGGCACCATTCGTTCTTGAGCATGGCCAGATTGTCGGCCGCCTCGTGTATGAGAGAATGTCGGAACGGCCCGCCGCGCTGTATGGAAGCGCGATTTCGTCGAACTACCAGGGCCAGGGGCTCAAGCTCTCGAAGCAGTTCCGGATGGGGCCAGAGCCCACTCCCTGAGGCATCCGTGTCTGATTTCAATTCCACGAAAGGGATTGCTCCACCCGTTCTCCCCTGGCCACTTCTGTTTCGTCCACGGGCCGCCTGCGGGCCGTGGACGCACGGCAGGAACAGTTTGAGCGGTTCCGTTGCGGACCGCACCGTTCATGGGCTCCCGTGCCGGTCTGTCTTGCAACCATAGAGATGGCTTTGATGCACATGGAGTGGTGACTGATTCCGCTGCCCGGAATGAGCTGCCGCCCCAGCGCCCTGGCCAACTCCTTCGGTCCGGCTGGCGCAAACTGATCCGCTTGCGAACGGCTCCCACGCCCCGGCACTTTCGACGGCTGATGCTCGACGGAAGGAGCGTGCGATGCTAGACGAGGTCGCGAAGGATCGCCTGTATCGTGCCGGATTCGATCGCGCTGCTACGGGCACCTCGGTCGGCGCGCTCAATTCGCCGCCGTGGCATTTGGACAGAGGGGGGCTGGATTCGCATGAGATGGAACTTTTTTTGGCGATGGCAGGCCGTCACCGCGATGGCCCTCGTCATGCTGGTTTTCGATGCTGAGGAGACACGGGGCGCCGGCAGCGGCGACAACGGGAATTACGCGGGGCTGTTCGTCGGCACCGGAAAAGTGTCGAACAAGATCGTTGATGTCGATGGATTCGCGGATTGGGGCAATCCGGGATCAACCAACAAGATCAACGGTCCGGCCGCGGCTGCCGGAGTGCTGGCGGGCCGCCGCTTTGACATGGGTCGCACGGGGTTCCGAATCGAGATCGACGCCTTGGTCGGCAGCATGTCTGCGGACACGGACAAGCTGGATCCGACATGCGGCGACGAAACCGCGTCTGCGCGCATCCGCTGGATGGCCACGGCACGAATGGGCCTCGACGGGGAGGTCGGAAACACCCGGGTGTTTCTCGCCGGCGGACCTGCGCTGGCACGGATCGTCAATTCCGTTTCCGACATAGATTACGGGGGACCCGGTTGCCTTGAGGGGAACCTGATCTTTGACGACGACGATTCGTTCCGGAGCGACGACACCCGGGTTGGCTGGGCGTTCGGGGCAGGGCTCGAGATGCCGCTCTCCTCCCGTTGGGCGGTGCGGCTCGACGGAACGCGATTTGACTTCGGGCAGGAGACCTACGAGGTGAACGCGTCCGGCAACAATCGCTGTGGTCGGGGCGGAGAATTCAGGCCCTGCACCTATTCGCTCGAAAACCGCGGCAACATGGCGCGCCTGATGTTCTTCTACAGATTCGGCCAGTAGGTGCGAACGTGAAGCCGTCCCTGACCGTCGCCGAGGACAGGTTCGCGCGGCGCATCTCTTGGCGGCGACGTACCGGACGACCTGCGCTCCCTTTTGAGCAATGCACAGTTGCTTGATGTGAGACAAAGTTGAAGGGGTCGACCTGTGGCGATCATGCTCCCAAGGAGCCATTGCCCCGGTACTGGCGCGGTCGGCCCCAGGTCAGCTGCCAAGTCATCGTCGAACTCATCGCCGCGACCACGACCCGCGCGGGCCTGAAGATCCGGTCGCGGATCGATGACAACGAATGTCCTCTCGGCGTCAAGGTTTCCGACGAGCAGATGAAGGCCCTGAACATTCGCCGCGACGGCTTCCACGACGAATGGAACTACATCCTGATCAATTCATTTCGCATTGTTGCAATTTGGCGGCGGAACTCGAAGCCCGAACCGGGATCGTTCGAATAGGTCCGGCCGACCGCTCGCAGACCGGCGAGCTCGCGGGCCCTCCGTTGATTCCGCCTCTTCGTTCAGACCCCACGTTTCTGGCCCGCTTCCGCGCCGGACGACCCCAGAATCGGCCTCTCACGTTGCGCCGAGGGCCGCTTGCACGCGCAATCACCTGCGAACGGAACCTGAGAGCCGCCTCAGAGCCATGAAGTCAAGACGCCTTGCCGTCGGCGAACAGGATCTTTCAAAGTGCCACACTTGTATAGGTGATCCGCTTCGTGCATGCTTCGGGCATGCAGGTCGGTCTTCGCCATTTCGATTCGCAGACGCTTGACTGGTTCGCCGGCGCGTTGCGCTCGGGCGACGCCACCCGTCACGGCCTGGCCCGCGAGCTGTGCGA
>JAJEAC010000129.1 GCA_022824315.1 Silicimonas sp. | reverse complement strand
TTTCACTCTGCCGCTAGCCTGAGATATTTCCGGTCCCGCAGCCCATTTCGGCGGCGCTTTCGAGGTAGCTGCCGTCAATGAAGCCGCTCACATCGAGCTGGACTTCCAGTTCGCCGCCCTCATAGAGCAGATCGGCGAGCGCCTGATAGCCCGACGGATCGAGAAGCTCTCCCGGCGTCGTGGGAAACATGTTGACGTCCGTCGCAACATCGTAGAAGGCTTCGACCGCATCTTCGCGCGCACCGGTAACATTTTCCGTCGTGTAGGACACGAACGCATCCTTTCCCGAGTTGATCCACGCATTGACCTCGAGGTTGGCGCAGGCGATGGCGGTGGCCAGTTCAGAATTGGCATCGAGGTATTCGCGCTCCGCAAAGATCGCGCGCGACGACAGACCCGGCAACATGTCGGCGACATATCCCAGAAGTTGCACGTTCGCACCCTGTTCTTTCATGGCGAGCCAGTTGTCGATGTAAGTCACGGTCGCGTTCACCTGGCCGGCCATGACGGCGGCGGCGCGTTCGCTCGATCCGCCAACGGGTACAATCTGGACATCGACTTCAGGCTCGAGCCCCTCCTGTTTCAGCATGTAGCGAAACAGCATGCCGTTGAAGCCTCCTGGGCCGCTGGTTGCAATTGCCTTTCCCTTGAGGTCAGCCAGCGTATCGACGCCAGGAGTTGAAATCACCGCATAGTGCATCGTCGATATCGGGGCTCCGATAGCCACGACGTCGACGCCGCGGGCCTGGCCGGTCAGGATCTCGTCCGAACTGCGTGCGGCAACTTCTGCGCGGTCGGCGATGATTGCCTCGAGACCCGAGATGCTTGGCAGTTCCACACGCGTCACATCCGCGCCCCATCCCTCCAGCATTTCGATCATCCGAAGCGTACCCACGTTCAGCACTTGCGCCTGTGCCGTGCCGATTGTGACCTCAATGCCCGAGAGATCGAAACCCTCGGCGTTCGTCAAGGTCCCACTTGCCGTGACCGCCAGTGCGAGTCCGGCAACTGCTTTTCGGGAACTAGTCATGCTGATCATCATTTCCTCCTTGTGATCATGCCGGTTCATCCGGCGAAGTCCTGTGGTTCCGCCCGGTTTCGTAGGGCCGCCGCAGCCCACCGGGTTCGTATCTGAGAATTGCGGCATCAGGTCGACTCGCCCCTCCAGCTCTGGAAGCGCTTCTCGACAAGATCGAGCATGGTCACGATGATTGTTCCAAGTACCGCGATCACCATCACGGCACTCAACATCTTTGCTGGCAGGAGCTCCACGGATCCCTTCTGGATCACTCCTCCAAGGCCGACGATTTGCAGGAACATCTCGCCGATGATCACGCCAACGATTGCTCGCTCCGCGCCAATCCTGAGTCCCGCGACGACAAAGGGTATTGCGCCCGGGATAAGCACGTGCCGAGCCATCTCTATTCGGTTGGCTCGAAATGACCGGGCGACTTCAACTAGGTCAGGCCGCGCATGGCGAACGCCCTGAGCCGTGTTCACACTGATCGCAATGGCCGACCAGAAGAAGACAAGGAAAAGCCTCGCCTCGAAGCCGATCCCGAACCAAACAATGATCAGCGGGACTACTACCACGCGGGGTGTTGAGAAGATTGCGTAGAGATAGGGCTGCAAGATATCGCCGAGGCGCGGCAACGCGCCCATGAGGACGCCGAATGGAATGCCCGCAATGATGGCGAGAGCGTAGCCGAGAAAGAGCGCTTTCATCGTGACCTGAGCAGCGGCTTGGAGTTCGCCCGTGGCGAGCAGGCTGGCGAGGGTGGCAGCAACCGCCGATGGTGGTGCGAAGAGCAACGGGTCGATGGAACGGCCAACGACCTCCCAACCTCCGAGCACCAGAACGAGGCTCAGGATCGGAAGCCAGACGGAGGGTTTGGTCAGTCTCGAAGGCATGAAGAATCCCGTTTCAAGTCCAGTGGAGGCGGCGCTCAAACCGCGAAATTAGCGTCACGATGGCGATGCCGAGGAGTGAAAGCGGAAGAATCGCTGCGAAGACAAAGTCGGTTTGAAATACGGCGCCGTAGGACTTGATCAGCCCGCCGATGCCGCCAAGGCGGAGATAGGTTTCGGCCACTGCCATGCCGACCACAGCGCGGCCAGCGGCCAGCCGCAGCCCCGCCATCAGCACCGGCATCGCGGCACGCAGGCGGACCTGGAAGAGAAGTTGAATCTCGCCTTTAACGCCGAAGGACCGAGCGACTTCGATCAGGTCGTCCGGCGAATCGCGCAGACCCGATGCGACGCTGAAGAGGATTGGAACGACAGCAGCCAAGACCACGACGATGACCCGACCCGTGAAGCCGAAACCGAACCACACGAGTACGAGAGGCACGAGCGCAATGGTCGGCGTGACGAAAAGAGCGCTGAAATAGGGGTTCAGCATCCAGTATGCGGTCTTGGAGCGCGCGATCAGCGTGCCGCATATGAACCCGATAAGAGATGCCACAGCCAGTCCGGCGACAAGTAGAAGGATGCTCTCGCCAAGCGCCTTGATGAGGGCGCCGCTGATCAGAAGTTCCCAGAGCGCCGCAAGAATTGCGCTGACGGGAGGCAACAAAAGCGGCTTGTCGAAGGCCTGTGCCGAAACTTCCCACACTGTCAAGAAGACCGCGACACCAATCAGTTGATCACGGCGAACTTCGTGATTTGGTCGTCTCTTCACGTGGTCTCCTCCGCACGCTGCTCGACAAGATCATTGCGCAGGAGGTTCCACAGATGGCTGCGCGTCTCGGTGAAGTTCTTGCGCACGCGTACATCGTAGTCCGTGCGGGGCCGCGGCAGGTCCACGTCGATGATCTCGCGCACACGGCCCGGGCCGCGGGACATCAGCAAAACTCGGTCGGCCAGCATTACCGCCTCGTCGAGGTCGTGAGTGATGAAGATCACCGTCTTCTGCTCCTCCTGCCAGATGCGCATGAGTTCTTCCTGCATGAATTCGCGGGTTTGCGCGTCGATCGCGCCAAAGGGCTCATCCATCAGCAGCACATCCGCGCCTGTCGCGAGTGCACGGGAGAGGCCCACGCGCTGTTGCATGCCGCCCGAAAGCTGGTGGGGGTGCGCGTCGACGAACTTTTCAAGACCGACGCGTACGAGATGCTCCATCGCAATCTCTCGCGCCTTGGCTGCGGGGAGTTTACGCACCATGAGCGGGAACGTCACATTGTCGATGACCGTCTTCCACGGGAAGAGTCCAAATGTCTGGAACACCATAGCACGCTTGGTACCGGGCTCACTGACTGGCGCGCCATCGACAAGGACATCTCCCGCGTCCGGCAGGATCAGCGACGCCATGACCCTCAGGAGCGTGGTCTTCCCGCAGCCGGAGGGGCCGATGATGGTCACGAACTCATGCTGATTTATCGCGAGATCTATTCCGTCGAGCGCCATGACGGTCCTTGCGTTTCTTCCTTCCGACAGCACAAAGGACTTCCGGATTCCCTTCAGCTCGATTGCCGGAGGATGCGTGTTCCGTATGGTTGCGTTAGTCATCGTTCCGGCCTAAATCCCGGATGCGCGCCAGTGATTGACGTTAGTTTCCGGACAGTGATCATTGTATGGCCATCCGGATTCGGACCGTCACCGGTCAAAGTCAGGCGGAACAGCAGGCAGGCGGGACGATGATCAGGATCAGCTTCGCCACCTGGGATCACGACAGGACACTGCCAATTCATGATGGCCGGGTTCCAGTCGACGGCGCCGAGATTGAAAGCCACATCCTCTCGACGTCGAGGCTCTTCCCCCTCGCCGTGCAGGAGGCGCGTTTCGACGTGACCGAGTTGTCGGTGTCGAGCCACATTCTGCAAATTGCGCGCGGAGGGTCGCCCTACACGGCGATACCTGCCTTTCCAAGCCGTGCATTCCGGCACTCCGGATTCTTCACGCGCCGAGGCGCGGGTATCGAGACACTCGCAGACTTCGCTGGCCGACGCGTCGGTGTTCCGGAATACCAGATGACGGCCGCGGTCTGGATGCGCGGCATTCTCAAGGACGAGTACGGTATCGGCGCGGAGCAAATTCACTGGCGTACGGGCGCGCTCGATACAGGTGTCCGGCGGGAAAGACTGCCGCTTGCACTGCCCGACGGTATGGTGGTCGATCCGATCGATGACGGCGAAACGTTGCAGGGGCTCCTGCTGGACGGTCGGATCGACGGGCTTTTTGCACCAAAGCCGCCGCAGGCCTTCCTCGACGGCGATTCGTCTATCATGCGCCTGGTGCCTGATTTTGAGACCGCGGAGTTGGACTATTACCGCCGAACCGGCTTTTTCCCAATCATGCATTTGATCGCGGTCCGGGCCTCTTTGGTCGACGCCAACCCCTGGTTGCCACGTGCACTCTACAATGCGAGCGTCGCAGCGCGCGACGTCGCGATCCGTCGCCTTCGCGAGATCTGGCTCGGCAATTCGAACCGGTTGTCCCTGCCGTGGCTGAACGCGTCGATGGAACGGACGCAGTCGGTGCTCGGCCCGGACTACTGGTCCTATGGATTTCTTGCGAACCGCGACGAGATATCGACGATTTGCAGATATTCCGTGGAGCAATTTCTGGCACCGCGTCTTGTCGAGCCGGAAGAGATCTTCCACGTGTCCGTCCACGACACTTGAACATGGCATTCGACCGAGAAGGCTAGACGCTGCATCGCTGCCGCCGATCGCCGGGTGATCATCGCCCCGAACCAAAGGTATCATTCCCCTTCTCATGATCCTCTTCCCAATGCGTCGTCGGTGAAGAAGTGCCGCGCACCTTCACGCATCCGAGAACAGGCGGGCGCCCACCGATTGCAGGTGTTCACGCATGGCTCGGTGAGCGCGCTCCGCTTCGCGCGCTTCGATTGCCATCGCGATCTCCTGATGTTCCCCAAAACTGGAATGGTCGCGCGGCGGGCTCCCACTGTCGCGTGTCACCGACCCCCATGCGACTTCACGGTGAACACGCTTGAGGTTGTCGAACAAGGCGAGCAGCAAGAGGTTGTCCGCCGCTTCGGCAATATTGCGATGAAACGCATCGTCGTGCCGCTCATACTCGGCCCACGATGACGCCATCCGTGCGCGATCCATCGCGGCGAGCATTGCTGAAATGGAATCGCGCGAGGCGTTCACCGCCGCCTCCCACGCAATTGCAGGCTCGATGCAGATACGCGCACGCATCAGGCGAAACGGTGTCAATTGTTGCCCGAGGCCCACGAATGGATCGTCCGGCGCCGCATTGGCTGCGCCGTAGGACACGAACGTACCCTTGCCCACGTGCCGCCAGATCACCCCTTTCCGCTCGAGCTGATCCATTGCGCTGCGTAATGCGCTCCGACCAATCTCGAGCGATTCGATCAGGGCCCGCTCGGAAGGCAACCTGTCACCGGGCTCGTAATTGCCATCAGAAATCAGTCCGAGAATACGCTCACGTGCTTGATCTTTTTGAGGTTTCTCGGAGTTACTGAACATGCCGTTTATTCCTTTCCCGCATTCACCCGTTTGACGGAAGTTCCAAAATCATTTCTGATCAAACACACATAAGTGCTGAATTATATAATTGATCTGGATTGATTTTGCAAGCTTGATTCCTTGTTAATGGCGCGATTCTCGTATGGTTCACCTTTCGAATCCCTGATGTTCTTCTGGCGAATCACGCGGCACGTGCGACCTGCGCCACCGGCCGGCGTGTCGTTGGCGCAGTGCGGCGGCTTCTACCGACTGTAGTGGTTCAGGCTCGGCGCAATCGCGGCCCACGCCCGGTCGAAGCGTCCGGACTTGAGAGACGACCGCAAGTTCAGGACGTCCTTGTGGCCGCCGTCGCGTCCCCTGCTCTGCCCGGAGCGTTTCACCGCGACCTCTGGTTCGTGCTCGGCGCGGGCGGCGGCGGGGCCGGGATCGGGGTCGGCCTCGGCTGGACGAGGGAGAGGACGGGCATGTGGTCCTCCGCCGGCATCGACCTTCCCGCGGGTGCGGCGGGCGGCACGGTGGCCGGGATACGCCTGGAATGGGAATGGCAGGTGGAGGTCCGGGAGCGCGGGCCCGTCCGCGCCGGGATCCGCCGAGGCTGTCGGTCCCCGTGCCTAGGGCCTACGGCACGGTTTCCGGCGGACCGTGCATCCGGACGGCTCGGTCGAGGAAGGCCGCTCCACGGCAAGGAAACCAGTCTTGCAAATGTGCGGCGAATCTGCGGAGGTCCGCGTTTGGCAGCCACCGACAGTTGCAGCGCATATGGCATGTTGCCGCACGAACCGTGTTCCTGTAGGCCATGGTCGTTGTTGCGGGAGCAGCGCTGGTACGAAATCCTGGCCAGTTCTCTGCCGCGCTCTTCGGGTCGGCAATCCGTTTTGGGAGAAGGTAGGCAAACACATGTCCAAGCCCGCAAAGAGAGCGAAGAAGGGCCGAAAGTCGTCAGGGCCGAAGCGGCCGGAATTTCTCGGCTGGCACACGACGGACGATGAGGAAATCGAGCGGCGCCGCTGGAGAGGAGTTACGGAAGTCGCCGAATTCGAGGAACTGGAGCCGGAATTTCGGGCATTCGGGTCGTTTCGCGTTCAGTCCGGCAGCGGAAGCAGCTACGTGGTTGAAATCAGGCATCTCGAGAGCCGGATCAACTCCTGTACATGCCGTGATTTCGAAACCGCAGGGCTCGGTACGTGCAAGCATGTCGAGGGCGTGCTCAACTTGATTGCCGCGCCGGGAAGCCGGATGCGATCAGGCAGCAAGGGTCACCAGTCGCCACGCATCGAGGTGCATCTCCCATCCACGGGCGACACGGCTCCCGCCATGTTGCTTCCCGACGGTGACGTTCCCCCGGACGTCCGCAATGAAGTAGAGAGCCGGCTCAAGGACTTCCAGTTAAGGCATGACGATGAATCGCTTGCGCGTCTGAGACGGTGCGCCGACGAGCATCCGCAACATGTGCGCATCTCTAGGCTGCTTGATGGATGGAAGGACCGGCAGCTTGCACGGGAACGCAAGGCACGAAGGCGAGAGACGTTTCTTGACGCGGTTGAAGCAGGTGAACGAACGTTCGAAGTGCTGAATTTTCCGCTCTTTCCCTATCAGCGGGAGGGCATGATGCACTTGGCGTTCAAGGAACGTGCGCTGCTTGCGGACGAAATGGGGTTGGGCAAGACCTGCCAGGCATTGGCCGCCTGCGAACTCCTGAGGCAGGCGGAAGGCGTCGAGCGCGCGCTCGTTGTCTGCCCCGCATCGCTCAAGTCGGAATGGGCGGAGCAAATCGAAGCCGCGACCAACCTGTCCTATCGTGCCGTCTTCGGGCCTCGCGCAGCCAGGCTTGATGCCTACCGGAACCCTGAATTCTTCACGATTTCCAACTATGAGCAGATCCTGGCGGACGGAGCGGATCTGCAGAAACTGCTCCGGCCCGATATCGTCATCCTCGATGAGGCGCAGCGCATCAAGAACTGGCGCACGAAGACGGCCACCGCGGTCAAGCAACTCCAGAGCCGCTTTGCTTTCGTGCTCACCGGCACGCCGATCGAGAACCGGATCGACGAAATTTACTCGATCCTTCAGTTCCTGGATCCCAAGATTCTCGGCCCCCTGTTTCGGTTCAACCGTCAGTACTACCGCCTGGACGACAGGGGTCGTGCGATCGGCTACCAGAACCTGGACGAGCTCGGCGAGCGCGTGAAGCCGTACATGATGAGACGCCGCAAGGTCGAGGTGGAGGACGATCTTCCCGCCCGTACGGTCAACAACTATTTCGTGCCGATGACCGGGGAGCAGCAGTCGCGATACGAGGACTACGCAGCCCTGGTCGCCAGAATCGCCTCGATCGCGCGAAAGCGTCCGCTGGCGGAAGCGGAATTCAAGCGGCTGCAACTCGCCTTGGGATGCATGCGCATGATCTGCGACACGCCCTTCATTCTCGACGAGCAGGTTCGGGACTGCCCGAAACTCGACGAACTGGAGCGCATACTTGAAGAACTGTTGAGCGATGCCGAATCAAAGGTCATCATATTTTCGGAGTGGGTCCGCATGCTGTCGCTCGTGCAGTCGCTGCTGAGCGAAATCGGAATCGACTATGCCCTGCACACCGGTTCGGTGCCGCAGAAGCAGAGAAAGGCAGAAATCAACAGGTTCAAGCAAGATCCGGACTGCCGGGTTTTTCTCTCGTCAGAAAGCGGCGGGACCGGGCTGAACCTGCAGGTCGCCAACGCGGTCGTAAACCTCGACCAACCGTGGAACCCCGCGAAGCTCGAACAGAGAATCGCCCGGGCATGGCGAAAGCACCAGAAGCGTTCGGTGACCGTCGCGAACCTGGTCAGCGAAAACTCGATCGAGCACAACATGCTCTTCCTCATCGAGCAGAAGAAGGCCGTTGCCGGGGCCGTCCTCGACGGCGAGTCCGAGTCCGGCACGCTGGATTTGCCGTCGGGCAGAGCAGCGTTTCTGCAGCGCCTGGAAGAGGTCATGGGGACTGTCGTTCCGAAGGAGCGCAAGCCCAAGCCCGAAGTGGAGGTCCTCGAGCGGTTCAGGGAAGCCTATGGCGACCGGCTGGTCCTGCTGGAGATGCGGGAATCGGAAGACGGCCGGAAATCGCTGCTTGCCGTCGTTGACCCGGACGATGACGGCAACATCGACGCATATGGCAATGAAGCCGCGGGATTGTCCGTAAAGACGCTTGATCGAGAAACCTACGAGAAGATGCTTCAGCTGGAGGCATCCGGATTCCTGAAGTTCACGTCGAACACGGCGGAAACTCTGTACCAGACCAGTCGGCCCAACCCGAAGGAGGAGCAGGCGAAGAAGCGTCTTGCAGAAGCACGAACCATGCTGGACACTGCGGAACGCAAGTTTCGGATGGCAACGCTGCTGGATGGCGGCGGATTCTCGGAAGAGGCGGCAGCACAGGCATCGGGCATTGCGGAAAGCGCGATACGTTCGCTGTCGAATGCCTGTGAGGTCGCGACCGGCGAGACGGAGGAGTCCGCCGCAACCATATGTGAGAGACTTGTCTCAGCTGGCCACTTGCCCGAAGAACTCCTGAACAAGTCGATGTGGCTGTGTCTGGGCGACGAAGGTGCCGAGAGCGGCACTGAAAGCCAAGGCTCAATCAACGGACGTGATGACCTGAAGAGTGCCGGCGAGATACTGGCATACGCCAGAAGCTTGGTCGCGGAGATCACCGCGGTGCATGTCCCCGGCCAGTGATGTCAGCGTGTCTTGCAAGATGCGAGGGAACCCAAGGCGAATTGCCGATTGGTGCCGATGGCTCCGGCATGATTGTCCCGATTGGTGCTGCAATGCCCATGATGCCAAGTGTCGCTTTGGGCTTGGGCGGGGTCGCGCTCGCTGGTTCGCACGACTTCGTTCAGCCTGCGCCCCAGACTTTTCTGGCTTCGAAGTCTTTATTTCTGCTCCTCCAGCGGCAGTGCACACCGGTGCCCGGGTTGTTGCGCTTCCCTGTGAAATTGGGAAGGATTTGCATGATAAGAGAAATCGGGGAGCGAAAGGCGCGGAGACGCCACGCTTGATGGTGCAAATTGGAAGACGGGCTGCGACCGAAAGCGGTAGCGTTGATGGAGTTTCTGTCCAGATGCGTTTCGATCGATCTCGAGATTGATCCAGGTCGACACCGCATCAAGAGCTTTGCAGCCGTTCGGCCAGGCAAGGCCCAGCCACTCGTCTACGATCGTGGATCCCTCGCGCGTGCTTTCGACGAACTTGACCATTATGCCGACGGCGCCGATTTCCTGCTCGGGCACAACATAATTCTCTTCGACCGCCGCCATCTTGAGGAAAAGAGACCTGGTCTGCGGATTCTCTCCAAGAAGGTGATCGACACGCTGTGGCTGAACCCGCTCGCCTTCCCGCGCAACCCGTACCATCGCCTGGTCAAGCACTACCTCGATGGTCGGTTGCAGGCCGAACGCGTCAGCGATCCGCTTTGCGATGCCGAGCTCGTTCTCGATGTCTTGCGGAACCAGGTTGAGAGCTTTCTGGAGTTCGAGCGGCAAAAGCCCGAATTGCTCCTTGCCCTTCACTGGCTGGCGACAAGGGGCAGGGGCGGCCCAGGGTTCGATCATGTGTTTGCGTTGGTCAGGAATGCACCATGCCCGGATGCGCCAGTCGCAAGGGATGCAATTCGTGCCCTCCTTCGAGAACGGGCCTGCACGCATCGGACGAAAGCCGTCATCGGGGAGATTGAAGACGATGGCTGGCCGCTCGCCTATGCACTGTCCTGGATCATGGTTGCTGAAGAGAATTCCGTGATGCCGCCTTGGGTGCGTCATCAGTTCCCGCGCGCTGGCACGCTGGTTCGGGGGCTCCGTGACGCCCCGTGTGCAGATCCCGCCTGCAAATGGTGCCAATCACATGGCGATGCGGTCGGACAACTGAAGGCCTGGTTCGGATTCGATTCATTCAGGCCGGAACCGGCAGGTCCGAACGGGCGATCTCTTCAGGAGATGGTCGCCGCGAACGCGTTGGCGAAGGTGCCCACCCTCGGAATTCTCCCGACAGGCACTGGCAAGTCGATCTGCTACCAGCTCCCGGCCCTCGCACAGTACAAGCGAACCGGTGCACTGACGGTTGTGATCTCGCCCCTGGTGGCACTCATGGCCGACCAGGTGGAGGGTCTCCGGCAGCAGGGAATTTCCGCATGCGTGACAGTCAACGGCATGCTGTCGATGCCGGAGAGACAGGACGCGCTCGACAAGGTGAGGCTTGGCGATGCGGCCATCCTGCTGATCTCCCCGGAACAGCTGCGCAGCCCGTCGGTGCGCTCCATCCTGAATCAGCGGGAAGTCGGGTACTGGGTGTTTGACGAGGCGCACTGCGTCTCCAAATGGGGGCATGATTTCAGGCCGGACTACCGGTATGCCGCCCGCTTCATCAAGGAATACTCGGGCGAAAGCGGTCCCGCACCGTTGATCTGCCTGACCGCAACGGCAAAGCCGGACGTGATCAAGGACATCACGGAGCACTTCCAGGAAAAGCTTGGTGTCGGACTGCAACTGATCGATGGCGGCGCCAAGCGGCACAACCTCGGTTTCGAGATCGTGGAGACCGAGAGGCTCCGCAAGCATGGCGATGTCGTCTCCGTGCTCCAAGACATGCTTCCGCAGCAAGGAAGGTCCGGCGCGATCATCTATTGTTCGACCAGAAGGTCCGCAGAGGAGGTCGCCGAATTCCTGAGAGGCCACGGGTTCTCTGCCGCCCACTATCACGCCGGGCTCAAGCCCGAGGAAAAGCGCGACGTGCAGCAACAGTTTCGCGACGGCACTCTTCGGATCGTCGCTGCAACGAACGCATTCGGAATGGGAATTGACAAGCCGGACATTCGCCTTGTCGTTCATGCGGACATTCCTGGCTCGCTGGAAAACTACCTGCAGGAGGCTGGTCGCGCGGGCCGCGACGGCGACAGCGCGCGCTGCGTGCTGCTCTTCAGCGGTGACGACATCGAGCGTCAGTTCGGTCTCTCGGCGCGTTCTCGTCTCGATAGGCGCGACATCAGCTCGATTCTGAAGGCAATCCGGCGACTCGACAAGCGTACCAGACGATCCGGCGAGGTCATTGCGACCCCGGGAGAGATCGTCAGGGAAGATGATGACAATGAGCTTGTTCGGGATACGCTGACCGATGATCACCGCGTCAAGATTGCGGTGGCATGGCTTGAAGATGCGGTGCTTCTGAAGCGCGAAGAGAACCGCGTGCGGATTTTCCCGTCGTCGCTCAAGATACGCTCGCTCGACGAAGCGGCCAAGCGGATCAACGACAACGCTTCCATCCCCAAGCATCGTCGCGAGCCGCTTCACGAACTTGTTCGATGTCTCATCGAGGCAGCGCCGGACGCGGGGGTTTCGACCGACGAACTCTGTGGGCGGACCGGGATGTCGCCGGGCCGCCTGCGCGGCGCATTGAACGATCTCGAATTGCTCGGGATCGCGTCCAACGACGCGTCGGTCACCGTGTTCGTGCATCTGGGCGTGGACGATTCGTCCGAGAGACGGTTGACGGAGTTCACGCGCCTTGAGGCTGATCTTGTCATGAACCTGCGCGAGGCGGCTCCGGACATTTCATTCCAGGAAGTTTCGCAGCTCTTTCTCCGGCATGCCTCGCAGGAACTGAGAGATGCAGGACATGCGAACGTTCGACCCGACATCGTCGAACGCCTGGTTCGCGGGATCGCGCAGGACGGACGCGACGATGACGAAGGCATCGGCAGCTTGCGGGTCCGCAAGGTAAACCGCGAGATTCTTTCTGTGCGCGTGCTGCGAAACTGGGACAAGCTGTCGCGAACCGCCGAATTGCGCCGGAAGGGCGCAGCGGTCATTCTTCGCGCATTGATCCGCCTTGCGCCAAGGGGCGAGCGCGGCAAGGACGTTCAGGTCTCCACGACGCTTGGCAAGTTGACCGATGCCCTTTCGAGCGACATTGAACTCAGGAGGGAAATTGGCGATCCGTCCAAGCTTTTGGACCGGGCGCTTCTCTGGCTCCATGAACAGGGGATTGTCGCGCTTGGCCGAGGCCTGACGATCTTTCGACCGGCAATCACGGTTCACCTCGAACCGGAAAGGCGCGGATTCACGGATACGGATTTCAAGCCCTTGGAACTGCATTACGGGGAACAGACCCTGCAGACCCACATCATGTCGGCCTACGCCCAGCGCGGACTGACATCCATGTCCGAAGCGCTTCGCCTAGTTGATGACTACTTCACATTGGACCGGCAGGACTTTGTCAAGCAATGGTTGCCGCATTCGGCGACGGCCTTGCAGCGGCAGACGACACCGGAATCCTGGAAGGCGATCATTGAGGATCTTGGGAGTCCCGTTCAGGCGAAAATCGTTGCCGATGAACGCGAGCAGACAAGCGTTCTTGTCCTGGCAGGTCCAGGGTCGGGCAAGACGCGCGTTCTGGTCCACCGAATTGCTTTTCTCATCCGCGTTCGCCGGGAAAACCCTCGGGGGATTCTTGTCCTGGTCTACAACCGCCATGCCGCGACCGAAATCCGGCAGCGGCTGTTCGATCTCCTTGGAAGCGACGCTCGGGGGGTGACTGTCCTGACCTGCCATGGTCTCGCGATGCGACTTGTGGGCGCGAGCTTTGCGAGAGACGCCGACAAGGTGGACATTGATCCACGACGATTCGACGAAGTGCTTCGGCAGGCGGTTGATCTTCTTCAAGGCAAGGGACTGTCGAAGGAAGAGGCCGAAGCGCAGCGCGACACGTTGACCGAAGGGTATCGCTGGATTCTCGTTGACGAATACCAAGACGTCGGACCCGGCGAGTACGACTTGATTGCATCTGTTGCAGGTCGTTCGCTCGAAGACAGGGACAGTCGGCTGAGCCTTTTTGCCGTAGGCGACGATGATCAGAACATCTATGCCTTTGCAGGCGCGTCCGTCGAATACATCCGGCGCTTCGAACAGGACTACAAGGCACGGCCTTTTCATCTGGTCGAGAACTATCGGTCCACGGCAAACATCATCAACGCGTCCAGCCGCGTGATCAAGCTGGCTGGCGAACGCATGAAGGTCGACCATGACCTGGTCGTAAACTCCGCACGAACGTCGGACCCTCCGGGCGGAGAGCTCGAAGAACTGGATGCGGTCGGAAGGGGTCGTGTGCAGGTTCTCATGGGGGCATCCACAAAGCAGGAACAGGCGGCGCTTGCGATCAGGGAACTGAAGCGTATCGAGGCTCTGGATCTACCGGACAGGGACTGGGCGAGGACTGCCGTGATCGCGCGGGAATGGACATACCTCGAACCGGTGCGGAGCCTTTGCGAGGCGCAAGGCATCCCGGTCCAGTTCGCTGCGGAGAAGCCGCCGAGATTCTGGCGTTTGCGCGAAACGCAGTCGTTCATCAACTGGCTGAAGGCGCGCGGGGGTAAAGATCTGAGTGCATCGGCACTTGCCGACTGGGTAGCGCAGCAACCGGATGGAAAATGGTGGACGCTGCTGAAGGAGGGTGTTGGAACGCTGGTCGCCGAACTCGGTGGTGGCAAGACATCGATAGGCGCAAGGTTCGTCCAGGAGTGGCTTGCCGAATGGAGCCAAGACGCGCGTCGGTGCCAATTCGGGCTGCTGCTCCTGACGGCGCACCGGGCAAAGGGCCTTGAATTCGATGATGTCGTCGTTCTTGACGGTGGCTGGGAAGGGCGGTTCGGAGACGAGGATCCGGATTCCGAGCGCAGGCTGTATTACGTCGCCATGACCCGGGCACGGCGTGGGCTTGCATTGCTGTCGATGAAGCGGCGACATCCGATCATCGGCGATCTTGATGATCCGGCCGTCTTGTGGCGCGAACCAGGCCAGGAGCCGATCGATGTCACCGACAGCGACAAGCTCTACCGCACGCTTGAACTGTCCGATGTTGACTTGAGCTATGCCGGACGTCTCCGGAAAGGTCACAGGGCACTCGATGCGCTTGAGAGGTTGAATGCCGGTGACCCCGTCGGGTTGAGGCGACAGGGCGGGCGCTGGCTGGTCATGGACCGGCACGGCGTTCCGCTCGGGCGCCTTGCAAAAAGCTTCAAGCCTCCGAAAGACGCCGAGTTTATCGGGGGAAGCGTGCACGCGGTCTGCATTTGGTTTCGCGAAGACAGCGCCGACGAGTATCGCGAGCACGTCAAGCGGGACCGATGGCCGGTTGTGGTGCCGGAACTGGTCTATCGATCATGAGCGGTGGCGAACTAGACGACTCGTTGCCGGGTTCGCCACAGGTTGGTGCGACGTGCGTACCCGACGCACGCATGGTAGCATCTGATTTGCCAGAATCGAACCCGGTTGTGGATGGAGACGAGACTGATCCACCCGAATTCAATCCGCGAAATTTTGGCAACAGACTTGAAAGGGAGGCAAACCCATGACGGACTGGACGAACTGCTCGGCGGTGGAACGCAATCCCCGCAAGATCAGCGGCGATTGGGCCTTTGCGGGAACTCGGGTGCCAGTATACGCCCTATTTGAGAACCTGGAGAGTGGTGCCACCGTAAAGGAGTTTCTCGAGTGGTACCCCGAGGTCAATGAGTGGCAGGTAACCGCGGTCCTGAAGCACGAAGCCGAATCCCTAAAGACGGCCGTCCAAGCGTGAAAGTCCTGTTCGACCACGGGACTCCGGCACCTCTTCGACGGTACCTCGCGGAACATTCCGTGGACCGTTCCGCGGAGCGGGGATGGGAGTTGCTGGAAAATGGGAATCTGATCAGCAAAGCTGAAGAGGAAGGCTACGAGGTTATGGTTGCGACGGATCAAAACATGCGCCACCAACAAAACCTGACTGGCAGCAGCTTGGGCATTGTCGTTCTGATGTCCACAGCGTGGCCGCGCGTGCAGCATCGAACGAAGGAGATTCGCGACGCCATTGAGGACGTGCGACCAGGTCAAGTGCTTGAAGTCCCGATCTGAGGTTCGAGGAAGAAATCGAGACCACCGACACTTCCGAACGCGACCTCAAGTGCCTGATCTGCACTACGCTGGCGACCGTAATTCACGCGTGGGCACCTGGCAGCCGGGGTCAGTTTCAGACACGGGATTGCAGGATTGCGGGATTGTTGCCCAGAATCCGGCACGCGGCTACGCTGAAATTTGAAATGGACGCGCATGGCATGAACGTCCCGACAAGGCCGAACGACAGATCGCATCGCAATGCGACCTATCAGGACGTGCTGGATGCGCCGCCCCACATGGTGGCCGAAGTGCTCTCGGGCACGCTTCACATCCAGCCGAGGCCAGCTACACGACATGCCTTTGCGCGTTCGAATTTGATTGGAGAACTGGTAGCGCTGTTTGGTCGCGGGCGTGGCGGTCCGGGCGGCTGGTGGATCGTGGGCGAACCGGAATTGCATTTGGGCGACGACATCGTGGTGCCGGACCTTGTGGGCTGGCGGCGCGAGACGATGCCCGACTACCCCGATGCGGCCTATTGCTCTATTGCGCCCGACTGGGTTTGCGAGGTGCTCTCGCCCTCGACCCGCCGGATCGACCAAAACGAGAAGCGAACGATCTACGCTCGCGAGGGCGTCTCGCCTCTCTGGTTCGTGGACCCTGCATCGAAGATGCTGGAAGCGTTCGAGCTTCGTGACTGTCACTGGGTGCTACCGGCCACGCTGGCGGATGACGCGCCGGTCTCCCTGCCACCATTCGAAGCCATCAGTTTCCCGCTTGATGCGCTCTGGCCTGAAAGCGCCGCTCCGGATGCAGGCACGGCTGGGTAACCGCTCTCTGCTCTTCAGGTTGTAGAGCGGTCACATGCACCACTGGAGAAGCGCATCTTGCAGACGCGAAGAGTGTCTTGCTGGCGATCGATTTTGGTAGACAATGATCCTGCGCAGAACAAACTTCCGGATTGTCCAGTCATGGCTCGCAAGCCGAATTCTCTCTTGACGCTCGGCAACATCATCACGCTCGTGATTGGCATCGTTGCCGGGATCGTCCTGCCAGTCATTGGACTATTCGTTGGACTGCAGTTCAGCCCCGTGTTGGGAACGGTTCTCGTGGCGCCATACATAGGTGTTGCCGCGCTGTTCGATACGTATGTTGGCAATATGTCTGGCTTCGCGCGCCTTTTGGGATTGGCTCTATCAATTGTGACATATGTCGTGCTGGCCTTTGGCGTACGTCACCTGTTCCGCCTCGCTTTGCGGCGGTAGCAGGTCGTTTCGTACCGCCTGTCGATCACGCATGCAGAGCCGGTCCGGTGCATCCGAACCGGACTCACATGGCAAGCGGTTGCAAAGAATCCCGTTCAAGCCAAACGGCAGCATGTGACGTGATCAGGTCGGTTGCTTGACGGTTCTGAGATACGGCAGCACCTTGTCGAATCCGTCGAACCGCGCCTTGGCATCATCATCGGACACGGCGGGGACAACGATGACGTCTTCGCCCGGCTTCCAGTTTGCTGGCGTGGAGACTTGGTGATCCATGGTCAACTGGATTGAATCGAGGGCGCGCAAGATCTCGTCGAAGTTCCTGCCTGTCGTCATCGGATAGGTCAGAGACAGCTTCACCTTCTTGTCTGGCCCGACGATGAAGACGGTTCGAACGGTCTGGTTGTCGGCAGGGGTGCGTCCTTTGACCCTCTCTTCGCTTGCGGGCAGCATGTCATAGAGCTTCGCAACCTTCATTTCCGGATCACCGATCATGGGATAGCTCACCATGTTCCCGGTGACCGTCTTGATGTCATCCTTCCAGCGGTGATGGTCGTCCACCGGATCGACCGAGATTCCGATGATCTTTGCACTCCGTTTCGCGAACTCTTCCTGCATGCCTGCCATCAGGCCAAGTTCCGTCGTGCAGACCGGCGTGAAATCTTTGGGATGCGAAAACAGGATTGCGTAACCGTCGCCAATCCAGTTGTGAAAGCTGATCGGACCTTCGGTCGTGTCAGCCGTAAAATCCGGAGCCGTGTCGTTGATGCGCAGTGCCATGATGATTGTCTTCTCCATTCATGCTGATGCGGGAAACGAACCCCCAGAGGAAGATTCGGTTCCCCAAGATACAACACTGCTTTCCTGGTTGCGACTGGGCAATACGTGCGCGGCAAGTTAGGAACGCCGTTACGATTCGCGCAATAGTGCACGGGTTTAATTCCGAATCGGGGACGTAGCCCGGGACGGTGTTCCGGAGCAGTCATGTTCTGGGGAAATGCTGCGGAGGCTTGCGAATGGCCGTGTTTGTATTTGTACATGGTGCATGGCATGGCGGGTGGTGCTGGGCCATGGTGGAAGACGCGCTTCGCGAATGAGGGCATCGGACCCATGCGCCGACGCTTACCGGCCTTGGCGAGCGGAGCCACCTTCTGACGTCAGAGATCGACTCCGATCTGCACGTGCTTGATGTCGTAAACGTTCTGCGATGGGCTGAATTGGAGGATGTCATTCTTGTCGGACACTCCTACGGCGGCCTGATCGTGACAGGTGTCGCAGGGCAGGTGCCGGAGCGCGTGAGAGCGCTTGTTTATCTTGATGCCTTCGTGCCGGAGGAAAGTGGCGTTTCGCTCTTTGCACGAAACAATCCGGAACGCATGGCGCGGTTCCAGGCCGAAATCGACAGCGGTGCCGCAGGAGTTCAGCCGGATCTGTTCGATGCCTGGGCCGAAGACGAAGAGGTCAAGGACTGGCTGAGATCAATGTGCACGCCGCAGCCGGCCAGAACCTTTTCCAGCGGCGTGACCTTGACGGGGCGAGAAGTCGAAGTGGCACATCGCTACTACATCCTTTGCGAGCGGAACCATCCGTCCGTGTTCTGGAAGGAGCATGATCGGGTCAAGAGCCGGACGGGCTGGAGGAGCGACCGGATCGCGACCATGCATGACGCAATGGTCGAGAAGCCCGACGAGCTGGCGCGTCTTCTTGACGAATTCGCCAGAGGGTTGGGCAAGAACTTGTCAGATCAATAGCGAGATCATGTACCGGTCTGCCGTTGGAGGCAACGGAATCTGGGTGACCAGCACATGTTTCAGGGCTTAGTCTTGGGAGCAGGTCCATATGCCGGGAGATGCCAGGTGAACCCCGTTAATGACATTGCCCATCTGGGCCATGTGGAACTCTATACCGACAGGTTCGACGACAGCCTCGACTTCTTTGTCCGAGTCTACGGGTTGACGGAGAGCGGTCGCGAGGAGGACAGCGTCTTTCTCCGTGCCTTTGACGACTATGAATTCCACACGCTCAAGCTCACGCGGCACCACACGACGGGCGTCGGCCATGTCGCCTATCGCGTGTCGTCGCCTGAGGCTCTCGATCGGCGCGTGGCGGCGATCAACGCATCGGGATGCAAGGTTTCCGGCTGGACCGACGGTGACCTTGGTCATGGCCCGGCATTTCGGTTCGAGGACCCCTTCGGGCACGTGTTCGAGATCTATTGGGAGACTCGGAAGTTCGAGGCGCCCGAAGGCGAGCGCCCCGCGCTGAAGAACATTGCCCAGCGATATCACGGGCAGGGATGCTGCCCGAGGCGCCTGGATCACGTGAACCTTCTCGCCGAAGACGTCACCGCGTTCAGGGACTTCATGATTGCAACCCTCGGGTCACGCGTCACCGAGCAGATCCTTCTCGACAACGGCCGGCTTGGCGGCTGCTGGTTCACGGTGAACAACAAGACGTATGATCTCGCCTGCACCGAGGAACATGGTGGCGGGAACGGGCGATTCCACCACCTGACCTATGCTTGCGACCAAAGGGAGGATGTCCTGCGTGCGGCGGACATATTCCTCGAGAACGGCGTCCATATCGAGACGGGGCCGCACAAGCACGCCATTCAAGGCACGTTCTTCCTTTACGTCTGGGAGCCCGCCGGCAATCGCGTTGAACTGGCGAATTCAGGTGCGCGCCTGATCCTGCAGCCCGACTGGGAGCCTGTCACCTGGACGGAAGCAGAGCGCAGGAAAGGTCAGGCCTGGGGGTTGAAGACGATCGAGACCTTTCATACCCACGGAACTCCCCCTGTTTCGAAAGAGTAGGATTCCACGTCGTTCAAATGCATGCGTGGGAAGTGGCCCAGGCGCACCGGTCCGGATCCGTGTCTGCCAGTCCGGGCAGGGGTTCAGATACAGCGCCCACCGTCAACTTCAAGGCAGACTCCGGTCACCATGCTGGCCTCGTCGGAGCAGAGGTAGCAGGCCGCGTTGCCAATGTCCTCAGGCGTCGAGAACCTGCCCAAGGGTATCGTCGCGAGGAACTTGGCCCGCATTTCCGGCGTATCCTCTCCGAGAAAGCTCTTCAGGAGCGGCGTTTCGCCCGCCACGGGATTCAGCGCGTTCACCCGGATGCCGACGGGAGCCAGTTCGACCGCCATGGTCTTGGTTGCCGTGTTCATCCAGCCCTTCGACGCATTGTACCAGTTGAGCCGGGGCCTCGGGCTGACCCCGGCCGTCGACGCCACGTTGAGGATTGCGCCGGAACCCTGTTCCCTGAACGCGGGCACAACATGCCGGGCCGTCAGGTAGACCGACTTGCAGTTGACGGCGAACACGCGGTCGAAATCCGCTTCGCTGACCTCGTCCAGCGGTGCGGGCAGGTGCGTCACTCCGGCATTGTTGACAAGGATGTCGATCTTCCCGAATGCCGAGCGCGCAGAGGCTACCATTGCGGCAACGTCACCGTCGCTTGCAACGTCGGTCTCGATGGCCTCGCAGCCAAGCTCCCGCGCTTTCGCGTCGGCGGCATTGCCGTTCACGTCTGCGATCATCACTCGTGCGCCTTCCACAAGGAATTTGCCGGCGATGCCGGCTCCGAATCCGGATGCGCCACCGGTCACGATGGCAGCCTTCCCTTTCAACCGCATTTGGGTCTCCTATCCATGCAGCGCTGCAACGGTTTTCAGAACGGTGAAGCTGTACATTGCCTCGAATCCCTTTTCCCGTCCATGTCCTGACAGGCCGCGCCCTCCGAACGGAAGTTCCACGCCGCCGCCCGCACCGTAGTTGTTGAGAAAGACCTGACCGGCACGGAGCTTTCTGGCCATGCGCATCTGGCGCGCGCCGTCCCGCGTCCAGCAGGACGCGACAAGACCGTATTTCGTGCCGTTCGCAATGGCCGTTGCGTGATCTTCGTCATCGAACGGAATGACCACTTGCACGGGACCGAAGATCTCGTCCTGCGCGAGAACGTGCTCGGGATCGACTCCCGCATAGAGCGTCGGGGCAACATAGGCACCGTCTTCTGGCGCCTCATCGACGATATCGCCTTGTGCCACGATTTGTGACGCAGAGCCCTTTGCCAGGTACCCCTCGACGATCGACTTCTGGGCATCCGAAACCAGAGGTCCGACATCCAGGTCGGAGAGCGCAGGTCCGGTACGCAGCGCACCGTAGCGCTCCGCCATCCGGGTCACCACTTCGTCATGGCGTGATCGCTCAACCAGGATGCGGGAAGATGCGGAACAGGTCTGGCCTGCATTCTGAATGCCCGCGTTCACGAGAAACGGCAGGGCGGCTTCAATGTCCGCATCCGCGAAGACGACCTGCGGAGACTTGCCGCCCAGTTCGAGCGTGACGGGCACGACATGCGCTGCCGCGGCCGCCTGGATCATCTTGCCGACTGCGATCGATCCGGTGAACGAGACGTGGTCAATGCCGGGATGTGCCGAAAGCGCCGATCCGGCTTCCTCGCCGAGCCCCGGAACCACATTGAGCGCGCCCGGCGGCAACCCGGCACGGGACGCCAGTTCGGCGAATGCAAGGGCCGTCAGACAGGCGTCTTCGGAGGGCTTGAGAACGCAGGCATTGCCAGTCGCAAGCGCGGCGCCCACCGAGCGGCCGATGATCTGCATCGGATAGTTCCAGGGGATGATGTGCCCCGTGACGCCGTGCGGTTCGCGGAGCGTGTACACGGTGTAGCCGTCCAGATAGGGGATGGTCTCGCCGTGCAGCTTGTCGGCGGCACCGCCGTAGAATTCCATGTATCGGGCAAGCGCGACTGCGTCCGCACGTGCCTGCGAGAGCGGCTTGCCGACATCCATGGCCTCCATGCTGGCCAGTGTGTCGACGTGGTTCCGCACCTCCTGCCCGATCCGACCCAGGACGCGCCCGCGTTCCGCTGCCGTGGCCGCGCCCCAATCACCCGCAAGCGATGCCTTGGCCGACGTGATGGCATCGTCAACGTCACTTGCGTCGCAGCGGGCGATCTCGCACAACGGCTGGCCGACGGAGGGATCGTTCAATGCGAGCGTCCTGCATTCGCCTGCCGGCATCCAGCGGCCGTCAGTGAAACGGCAATCGGTTCGGGTGAGGAGGTGTTTGAATGACATGTCTGTCCTCCTTGCGTCACGCGGGCAGTTTCGGAGCTGCATCGAGCAGGCGACGGGTGTAGGCGTCGCGCGGGGCCTCGAACACGTCGTCCGTGTTCCCCTGCTCGACGATCCGGCCTGCATGCATGACGAGGATCCGGTCGGCGATCGAGCGGACAACCGTCAGGTCGTGCGTGATGAACAGGTAGGTCAGTCCGTACGTGACCGACAGGTCGACCAGGAGGTCGAGGATCTGAGCCCGGATCGATACGTCGAGAGCCGAAACGGCCTCGTCGAGAATGATGAGTTCCGGGCGAATGATCAACGCGCGCGCGATGGCGATGCGCTGGCGCTGGCCGCCGGAAAACTCGTGTATGTACTTGTGCTTGTCTTTCGGTGCCAGTCCCACGGACGTCAACGCCTCGTCGATTTCCTCCGTCGTCGCGGAACGGCTGAGACGATGGAACGGCTCGCTGACCAGCCGCGCAACCCGGTGGCGCGGATTGAACGATCCAAACGGATCCTGGAACACGACCTGCATCTTTCGGCGGACATCCGGTTCGGTGAACACATCCCGGCCGTCGAGGGTGATCCGCCCTTCCTGGACAGGTTCAAGTCCCAGAATCGCGCGGGTCAGCGTGGACTTGCCGCAACCGCTTTCGCCCACAAGGCCAACGCATTCGCCGCGGCGGACCTCGAAACGCACGCTGTCGACGGCGCGCATTGTCGGGTGCGCACCTAGAAACGTGCGACGCGGCAGCAGGTAGTCGCGTGAGACATTCTCGACCTTCAGGAGCGACTCCTCGATCCGCGATTCCGTGCGATCGGGCTGATGGCCCGAAGCCTCGAAAAGCGCCTTGGTGTAAGGGTGCGTCATGTCACGGTGGAGCGTGCGGGCCGTTCGCCGTTCCACCACTTCCCCGTCCTTCATGATGACGACATCGTCGGCGAGGCCGGCCACGACCGCCAGATCGTGCGAGATCAGCATGAGGCCCATGCCGTCCTCGTCCACGAGACGTCGAAGAAGCAAGAGGATTTCGGCCTGGGTCGTGACGTCAAGCGCGGTCGTGGGTTCATCGGCGATGAGGAGTTTCGGGCCAAGCGCTATCGCGATGGCAATGACGACCCGCTGACGTTGTCCCCCGGACAGCTCGTGCGGATACCGATCGAGCGGAAACCTGGACTGCGGAAGCTCGCAGCGGGCGAGCGTCTCGGCGGCACGGGACATTGCCTCGACATTGCTCGCGCCTTCGTGAATCAGGATGGTTTCGGCAACCTGGTGCCCGATCGTCTGGACAGGGTTCAGTGCGGTCATGGGCTCCTGGAAAACCATGCCGACGTCCGCGCCGCGCATTCGGCAAAGCTCGGCTTCGCGCATCGAAAGGACATCGCGGCCCGCAATGGTGATCCGGCCGCTGCAGTCCGAGCCTTCAGGCAGAAGCTGCATCGCCGAGAGCGCGGTGAGCGACTTGCCGGAGCCGCTCTCGCCGATCACGCCGCAAACTTCCCCTGGTGCAAAGTCGAGCGAGACTCCCTTCAGGACAGGCGTTCCGTGGATCGACAGGGCCAGGTCTTGGATATCGAGAAGCGTCACGGCTACGCGTTCCGAATTCGAGGATCAAGGAGGTCGCGCAGGCCGTCGCCTGCAAGATTGAGGCCGAGCACCGTCAGCAGTATGGCGAAACCGGGGAACATCGCCATGTGCGGCGCGATCGCGATCAGCGTCTGGCTGTCCGCAAGCATTCGGCCCCAGGAGGGTGTTGGGGGCTGGACGCCCAGGCCCACGTAGCTCAGCGCCGCTTCGGCAAGAATCCCGAGCGAAAACTGGATCGTGCCCTGAACGATCAGGAGATTGGTCACGTTGGGCAGGATGTGCTCGACCGAAATCCGGACCGGCCCCTTGCCGGAAACCCGCGCCGAGAGGATGTAGTCGCGGGTCCAGAGCGGGAGCGCTGCGCCGCGCGTCAGGCGCGCGAACACCGGGATGTTGAAGATGCCGATCGCGATGATCGCGTTCAGCGCCGACGGCCCGAAGACGGTCGTGATCATGATCGCGATGAGGAGGCTCGGGAAGGCGAAGACCAGGTCGTTGCCGCGCATGATGGTTTCGTCAAGAAGGCGTCCGCGCCGCGCCGCCGCCGCCAGGCCGAGCGGCACGCCGATGCCCATGCCGATTCCAACCGCAACGATCGCGACCGCGATCGAGGTCTGCGCGCCTACCATGATCATCGACAGGATGTCTCGGCCGAAGTGGTCCGTTCCGAACCAGTGAACTGCCGAGGGTGCCTGGAGCCTTGTGGCGATGGTGAGCTCGGTGACGTCGTACGGGGTCCAGAACAGGGACAGCAGCGCCCCTATTGCAAAAGCTGCGGCAAGCAGATGCCCCACGACGAGGTTGCGTGACTTCAGTGCCGCGCGAAACAGCCCGTCCTCGGTCATGCGCGCGATCTCAGGCGCGGATCAACCCAGGCATAGGCAAGATCGACCAGGAAGTTCACGATGATCACGGCGAAGACCAGGAGCATCACCACGCTTTCGACCACGATCAGGTCACGCTGCGAGATCGCCTGGAAGACGAGCCTTCCAAGGCCGGGAAGAAAGAAGACATTCTCGATGATGATCGCGCCTGCCAGCAGAAACGAGAACTGCAGGCCGATGATCGTCAGAACCGGGATCAGGGCATTGCGGAGCGCATGCCTCCGGAGCGCCTGGCGTCCCGTGAGGCCCTTCGCCCGGGCGGTTCGGATGTAGTCCTCCGACAGGGTGTCGAGCAGCGACGAGCGCATCACGCGCGCCAGGATGGATGCCTGCGGAAGCGCGAGTGCAATCGCGGGCAGCGTCAGCGCCTTGATTGCTGCCGGGATTCCTTCGTCCCATCCCGGAAAGCCCCCCGCCGAGAACCAGCGCAGGTTGACGGCGAAGATGAGAACCATCAGGAGCGCGAACCAGAAGTTGGGGATGGCAATGCCCAGTTGCGTGGTTGCCATGACGGAGATGTCGGTCAGCGAGCCGCGCCGCGTCGCCGCCAGGATGCCGACCGGAAAGGCGACAAGGATCGTGAGACTGAGCGCATAGATCGCGAGGGGGAGCGAAATCGCGAGTCGCTCGACCACGATCTCGGACACGGGGGAGCGGTAGGTGTAGGACGTGCCGAAGTCTCCGGTCATCAGACCGCCGACCCAGGCGATGTAGCGCTCGTGCGGCGCCCTGTTCAGGCCAAGCTCTTCCCTGAGGGCAGCTACCGTGTCGGGTTGCGCATTGATGCCCAGCATGAAGGAAGCCGGATCGCCGGGCACGACCTCGATGCATGCAAAAATGACCAGGCTCGCAACGACCAGTGAGGCCAGGAGCGAGCCCAGTCGCTTGACGGTGTAGCGCAGCATGTCAGCTGGCTGCTCGCATGGTCACTCCGTCCAGCTGACCCCGGTCAGGTCCACGGCCTGTGTTGGAGCATCGGGCCAAATGCCGTCCAGCCTTGCGTCCACGACCGAGGTGAGCGCCAACTGGAAGAGAAAGCCGTTGACATAGTCTTCCGAGATGATCCGTTGTGCCTCCTGCAGCATTTCCGTGCGCGTGGCCGGGTCGTTCTCGACGCTTAGCGCGGTGATCAATGCCTGGAACTCCGGGTTGTCGTACTGGAAGTAGTACGTCGGGCGGGCATATATGCCGATGTCCATGGGCTCCGTGTGGCTGACGATGGTCAGACCGTAGTCGTAGCCGCGAAACACCTGTTCCAGCCACTGCGCCCATTCCAGGTTCGATATCTCGGCCTCGATTCCGACATCGCGCAATTGCGCGGCGATGATCTCGCCCCCGCGGCGCGCGTAGGATGGCGGCGGCAGCTTGAGCGTGGTTTCGAAGCCGTCTGGATATCCCGCTTCGGCCAGAAGGGCCTTGGCGCCCTCCGGGTCATGTGGCGCGTTCCCGGTCAGGTCGACATAGTCGGGGTGGTGCGGAGCAAAGTGGGTTCCGATGGGCGTGCCGTATCCGAACATGGCTCCGTCAATGATCGCCTGACGATCTATCGCCATGCTGACGGCCTTTCGAACGCGGACGTCACCGAACGGCTCCATCTTGTTGTTGATCGCGAGGATGGTCTCGCCTTCCGTGTTGCCGGCCAGAACCGTGAACCGGGGATCCGCCTCGAACTGGACCAGGTTTTCCGGGGCCGGATAGGAGTAGAAGGCGTCGATGTCGCCGGCCATCATCGCCGAAAAGGCTGCGGTCGGCTCCGAAATGTACTTGAACGTCGCCTGTTCGAGGGCAGGGGCGGCCCCCCAGTAGTCCGCGTTGCGCTCAATCGTGATGCTGTCGCCTCGCTTCCACTCGGAGAACTTGAACGCGCCCGTGCCAACCGGATTGCTCTTGATGTCGTCAATGCTCTCGGGTGCCACGATGACGGCATCTCCCCAGGCCATGTTGAAGAGGAAATTGCCCTGCGGCGCGTTCAAGGTGACCACGACGGTTGTCGGGTCGATCGCCTCGACGGACTTGATTCCGGAGAACAGCGCCTTCTGGGCGTTCGCCGAATCCTCGGCGCGTGCACGATCCAGCGAGAAGACCACGTCCGTGGCCTCGAAGTCCGTGCCGTCGTGGAACTTGACGCCTTCACGAAGGTTGAAGGTGTACATCGTGCCGTCGGCGGAAATCTCCCAGCTCTCGGCAAGGCCCGGCCCGACCGATCCGTCGGGGCCGAACCGGGTCAGGCCTTCGAAGACGTTCGAATACAGAGCCTGGTCGATGGCCCCGGCGGCGGCTGAGGTGGGATCGAGATGGGGCGGTTCCAGTTGCATGCCGATCGTGACGTCGGCCTTCGCGGCCCATGCACCGCCGGCCGTCAATGCCAGAAGCGCGAAGGCGGTGGCCGATTGTTGAATCTTGATCATGTGTGTCTCCATTTTGTTGGTCAGGCAATTGCCCTTCGTTGCGGGGTGAGCAGGTCCACGAGGCAAAGCCCCATGACCTTGGCCGAGTCCATCATATCCTGAACCACGACGTATTCATCCGGTTTGTGCGCGAGTTCCAGAAGTCCGGGACCGTAGGCAATGCAGTTGTCGAGCTTTCCGATCCGGTCAATGTGCTTCTGGTCGTAGGTGCCGGGCGAGACGACGTAGTCGGGATCCCTGCCGAAGACGTCCCGTATGGCCGAGGCGACGCTCTTGACGACCGGTGCGTCCCTTTCGGTCATCGTGGGCGCCACGCTCCAGAGTTCCCGAAGATCGTAGCTGAAGTTCGGTCTGCTCTTCGCAATGCCTTCGAGCAGGTCCTCGATCTCGCGCACGACCTCGTCCCGGCTTTCCTCTATCAGGTAGCGCCGATCGACGATCATTCGCGCATTGTCGGGCACGCAGGCCGACGGCCAGCCAGTGAAGTCGTCCGGCGGCTCGGCCTGCCCGCCGTGCAGGCTGTTGATGTTCATCGTGGAATGCCGCGCGCCCTCGGGCACGATCGGCATGTCCGTGCGCTTGGCGGCAAGCGCGGGATAGAGCTTGTCCTCCATTTCGCGCAAGACCGCGCCCATGTGGCGCACCGCGCAGTCGCCGAGGAATGGCATCGAACCATGCGCGATTTCCCCGTGCGTTTCGATCTCGCCCCACCAGACGCCCCGGTGCCCGAGACAGATGCGGTCCTTCTGCAGCGGTTCGGGTATGATCACGTGATCGACATGTTCAAACCGGCCTTGTTTGGCGAGATGCGCGACACCGCCATAGCCACCGGTCTCCTCGTCGGCAGTCCCGGAGATCTCGATCCTGCCCGCATGGCCCGGGAACGCCTCGACGAAGGCTTCCACCGCGACGATCGAGGCCGCCAGCCCGCCCTTCATGTCGCAGGCTCCGCGCCCGTAGACCTTCCCGTCGACGAGTTCGGCCCCGAACGGGTCGAAGGTCCATCCGCGCCCGACCTCGACCACGTCGATGTGGCTGTTGAAGTGGACGCATTGTCCGGGCGACGCCCCCTCGCGCTCCGCAACGACATTCCAGCGCGGATGACGGTCACTGTCGCCGGGCGTGCCTTCGGCGCGCTCGATGGCTGCCGCGAAGCCGGACCCCTCAAGGCGACGGGCGAGAAACTCGCAGATGTCGCGATAGTTCTCGCCCGGAGGATTGACGGTCGGAATGCGTACCAGTTCCTGCGTCAACGCCACAAGGTCGTCGCGCTTGGCCTCGAGCCTGACGAAGAGCGCATCGGCGCCTATGCGATCCATCTCCATGCCCTGACCGTATTTTGCGACGATTTGCATGACAAGTGCCGAGACGATGCCGGGCGGTGTTGCGTACGGCCCGGAAAGACCTACCTTTCCGATGACGGCGGGGCGAATCGCTGCAGGCCGGAAAATGCATGTAGAGGGAGATTGCCGTCATGAATACGATGAAAGGGCCAGCGCTGTTTCTGGCGCAGTTCGCAGGCGACGACGCGCCGTTCAATTCCTGGGACGGCATCACGAGATGGGCGGCCGATTGCGGCTACAAGGGCGTGCAGGTTCCGTCTTGGGACGATCGCTTCTTCGATCTGGAGAAGGCGGCCGAAAGCAAGGACTATTGCGACGAGTTCAAGGGAATGGCCGCCGAGAACGGTGTCGAGGTGACCGAGCTGTCAACTCACCTTCAAGGCCAGCTTGTGGCGGTGCATCCCGCGTATGACGCGGCCTTCGACGGGTTTGCTGCCGAATCCGTGCGCGGCAATCCCCGGGCGCGGCAGGAATGGGCGGTCGACCAGGTCAGGAAGGCGCTGTCCGCCTCGAGGAACCTCGGTCTCACGGAACAGGCGGCGTTTTCGGGGGCGCTGGCCTGGCCATACATCTATCCTTGGCCGCAGCGTCCGGCCGGACTGATCGAGACGGCGTTTGACGAATTGGCCTCGCGCTGGCGTCCGATACTTGATCATGCCGAGGATTGCGGGGTCGACATCTGCTTCGAGATACATCCCGGCGAGGATCTGCATGACGGGATCACGTACGAGATGTTCCTGGAGCGAACCGGCAACCACGCGCGGGCCTGCATGCTCTACGACCCGTCGCACTACGTGCTGCAATGCCTCGACTACCTGGACAACATCGACATCTACAGGGACCGGATCCGCATGTTTCACGTCAAGGATGCGGAGTTCAACCCGACAGGTCGGCAGGGGGTCTATTCAGGCTATCAGCCCTGGGTCGACCGTGCGGGCCGATTCAGGTCCCTTGGCGACGGGCAGGTGGATTTCGTGTCGGTTTTCTCGAAACTCACGGCTGCCGGATTCGACGGCTGGGCCGTGGTCGAATGGGAGTGCTGCCTGAAGCATCCGGAGGACGGCGCCCGGGAAGGGGCGGCATTCGTGAGGGACCATATCATCCGCGTGACCGAAAAGGCCTTTGACGATTTCGCGGGCGGTGACACGGATGCGGATGCGAACCGGAGGATGCTGGGCATCGGATAGCGGCGCCCGGTGGCCAGAGCCTTGTTCAGCGCTGCCACGCGCCCAGGATTCGACGGCATCGCGCGTCGTCGCTGGCCATGAGACCGGCACAGCATGATGCCGTCGCCGGGGTCGCAGGCCTTCAGTCTGCCGGCGAGGCCCAAGTCCCGCGTGCAGTGAACGCGGAATTTCGTGCCGAAACGGGCCACGCGCCCAGGGCAGGGCGCGTGGCCCGGTCTGGCACTTGATGTCGGATCAGCCGTTGATCCAGGCGTTCACGATGTCCTGGTTGTCGGCAATCCACTCCTCGGCGACTTCCTGAGGATCCCGTTTCTTCTCGAAGATCTCGAGAATCCACAGGCCGACCTCATCACCGGTAAGCTGCACGTTCTTGAGCATTTGCGCGACCGCCGGGTTGCGATCCCAGAGCGACTTCGAGAATGCGATGTAAACGTCGTTGTCGGCAATGACGCACTCGAAATGCGAAACTTCCAGCCAGTTCTCGGCATCGAGATCAACATCTTCGCAACCCTCGAAGCGAGCCGGTTCCTCGACTTTCACAAGGTCGAACTGCACGTGGATGGACTCGGGGGTCCAGGCGTAGAACAGTTGCGGCTGGGACGCGGCGTACGCCGCTGCCAGCCCGGCCTTGAACGTGTCCGCAGAGATGATGTTCGGCTCCCAAAGGCTGTCCAGGCCGTAGGACTTGAACTTGATCTGCCAGCGCTTCGTCGACGCCCAGGTCACGTCACCGGCCCAGTACTCGCCCAGGCCGTCGCCGTCCGTGTCGAACATGGCTGCGATTTCCGGCTTCTTGAGGTCCTCGATCGAGCGGATCGTGTCGGCCATGTAGAACGGAATGTAGATGTTCGACGTGCCCTTGTACGGCATGTTGTGGTCAACCGTGCCGTTGCCCACGATGTACTCGTCCCAGGCGGATTGCCAGTTGGGCATCCACATGTCCGTGTGGACGTCGATCGAGCCGTCACCCTTGTCCATGCCGGCGTAGATGACCGACTGCTGGTTCATGCCCTCGATGATCTCCGCATCGCTTCCCATCGGGCCGGTGATGATGGCTTTCAGGACGTGGCCGATCGCGCGGGCGCCGTTCCAGTTCAGGTCCGAGAGCTTGACGGTTTCCTGTGCACCGGCACTCGTCGCCGCAAGCAGAACGGCGCCGATCGCCGTCGCTTTCAATGTTGGTCTCATGGTCTTTCTCCCTTCTTGAGATTGAGTCTTGTGCATCCTCAGATCCGGCTCAACGAACTGCGGATCCCCTTGAGAATTCTGTCGATCACCATGGCCACGAGTGCGATGGCGATGCCTGCGAGCAAGCCCTTTCCGGCCTGGGCATCGCCCAGTGCAGCCGTCACGATCGCGCCAAGTCCCTCCGCGCCGATGAATGCCGAGATCGTGGCCATGGAAAGTGCCAGCATGATTGTCTGGTTCAGGCCCGCCATGATTGATGGCACGGCCATGGGAAGTTCGACCTTTGTCAGCAGTTGCCGTTCGGACGCGCCGAAGGCGAGGGCCGCCTCCTTCGTGCTCTGCGGAACCTGCCTGATGCCAAGGGCGGTCAGCTTCACCATCGGCGGTATGGCGAAGACCACGGTCGCCAGCACGGCGGGAGGCTGCGAGATTCCGAAGAAGGCCACGGCAGGGACAAGGTAGGAGAGCGAAGGGATGGTCTGCATCACGTCGAGAATCGGCTCGGTGATCCAGTTCGCAACCCGGTTCTTTGCCATCCAGATGCCGACGGGCAGTCCAACGAAGATGCATATCGCCGTCGCCACCACGACCAGCGCCATTGTTTGCATCGCGATCTGCCAGAGTTCGAAAACGGCCAGGAACGTCAGGGACGCTCCGACAAACACGACAGTGCCCGTGCCGCAGTAGGCCCAGGCCAGAATCATCGCAAGACCGACCAGGACCGGCCAGGGGGTCAGCATGAACGCCACTTCCACGCGTATCAGGGATTGCCGGAGCACGTTGGTCATCGCGTCGAAGATCCCGGCATACTGCGCCCGCAGGAAATTGATGCCGATGTCGATCGATTCCGCCGTGTAGGTGAAGATGTTGACGGTCCGGCCTTCCACCGGATCCTTGACTTGCGTGATGACCTTCGTGGCGCCGCGTCGTCCCTGCGCAATTGCTTCCTCGTCGGGCACGCGCCTGTATGTCACGTCTGCGGGCGGATCGATGCGTGCAAGTGTCGGGAAATCGTCGATGAAGAGACAGTCAAAGCGGTCCTTGGCCGAGACGGCCTTGTAGTCTTCGACCGCGTCGATCTCGCGCCTGAGCTGGCGCTCTTCCCGCCGGATTTCGCCCAAGCGGCCCTTCTGGTCGTCGGTCAGGGACGCACTTGCCTCCAGGGTCGCCCGTTCGGTGACAAGCCTGTCGCGTCGATCAGCCAAGGCGGACGTCAGATCGGAGACTTCGGTCACGCCATAACGGGACTGCAGTCGCCTGGTGCCGTCGATCGCGCGTACCTGGTTGAAGCAGGCGCGTTCGTCGATTCTCTGTTGCGTTGACCGGTAGAGCGTGATGGGCGCCACGAGAGCCAGGATCAACGCGGCAATTACCACGCGACGTGCCTGGACGCCGTGCGCGGTGCGCACGGCGATCCGCCATTTGGAGTATTGCTTGAAATACCATCTGTTGGCCTGAAGGCCGATGAGCAGGCGACCTAGGATGAGCGTGGCGATGCCGACGTTGTTGTAGACGCTCAGCCAGCGCGTGTAGCGTTCGATCAGAATGGCGTTGGCGGAAGGGTCGAGATGAGCATCTGCAAGCAACGGTCCGTACTTGAAGTTCTGCATCAGGCAGACGAGCCCAACCATGTCCAGCGCGAGCGAGATCCAGAATATCAGCCATACGCCGCGCCAAGCGCTCCAGACCCACGGAATCAGCAGCCCCGCGACGTTCATGTGCCAGAACGGCAGCTCGCCTTTCTGGAGGCGCTCGAAGACCGAGCCGTAATAGGCTGCGTTCCGATCCGCGAAGACCGTTACAGATACGTCCCGGCTCTCGACTTCGCGCGGTTCCGCGCCGCTCATTGCAGCCGTTGTGCTCATGGGGCCTCAGTTCCCTGCAGACCGTGAAGGAGCGTGTCCTTGGTGACGATCCCGACGGTGTTGCCATCGTGCCGAATGAGCACGGGAAGCTCGGTGCCGGTGGACAGTTCCACGAGCGTGTCGAGATCGTCTTCGGGTCGTGCCGCCGGGTAGTCGCGAGCGTCGTCAATGGGGCCATGCCGCGCGACGTGTTTTTCGACCGCAACCATGATTTTTGACGCTGACACAAGCTTCAGCCGGGAAATTCCGGCCACAAAGTCCGCCACGTAGTCGTCTGCGGGTGCCGTGACGATATCCTCGGCCGTGCCGATCTGGACAATTTCGCCGTCGTTCATGATGCCGATGCGGTCACCCATCCGAATCGCTTCGTCAAGGTCGTGCGTGATGAAGACGGTGGTCTTCCTGAGATTCTGGCTGAGGCCGAGGAATTCGTCCTGCAGGTTCCGGCGAATGAGCGGATCGAGCGCGGAAAACGGTTCGTCCATCAATAGGATCTCGGGATCTGCAGCGAGCGCCCGCGCCAGGCCAACGCGCTGCTGCATGCCGCCGGAAAGCTCGGAGGGCAGCCGGTCACCGTATCCGTGCAAGGACACCGTTTCGAGGGCGTGGTCCGCAAGCTGGGCGCGATGGTAGGCATCCTTGCCCCGGAGTTCGAGCGCGAATCCGATGTTGTCCCTGACTGACCGGTGCGGAAGCAGTGCCATGTTCTGAAAGACCATTCCGATCTTTTCAGCGCGCAGGGCGCGCAGCACTTCGGGGGTCATTGCTCCGATGTCCTCGCCAAGGATGCGGATCGTTCCCGTCGTGGGCTCGATCAGGCGATTGATGTGGCGAACCAATGTCGACTTGCCCGAGCCTGAAAGGCCCATCAGGCAGAAAATCTCGCCCTCCTCGACCGTGAACGAGGCGTTTTTGACGCCTATGATCGCGCCGAATCGATCCAGCACCTCGGCCTTGCCAAGTCCTTCGTTGCGGATCGCTGCAATGGCGTCGGCGGCCTTGTCGCCAAAGACCTTCCATACGCCATCGACCTCGACAACGCTCATGCCCGCGCCCTCTCGCGTCTCGGATCCACGAAGGGAATTGACGTCACTTTGCCAATGAGCCTCTTCATGCGGCCATCGAGTTGACCGGTCTCCAGCACGGTGTCGTCATCGGCGTGCTCAACCGAGAGACGTGCAATCGCAATGGCGCGTTCGAGCGTCGGCGACCTCGTGGCAGAGGTGACAACCCCCACCTGTCGCTCGCCGCAGTATATCGGAGCTCCGTGCACCGGGACGTCGTCGCAGTCGAAGAGGAGACCTTTCAGGACCCGTCGCGCTGACGCGGCGTTTCGCTCGAGCGCCGTGCGACCCACGAAATCCGGCTTGCCCATGTCAACTGCGAATCCAAGCCCGGCTTCCAGCGCATCGACGCCGGGCGCAAACTCCGATCCCGGCGCAGCGAAGCCCGCTTCGATGCGTATGGTTTCAAGGGCATCTGACCCCATGGGAACGAGCCCGCGGGTCCGGCCGGCTTCCGTCAATGCATCCCAAACGGCGATCGCGTCCGAGGCACCGCAAAAGATCTCGTAGCCCAATTCCCCCGTGTAGCCGGTACGCGTCAGGAAGAAAGGAGCGCCGTCGCGGTCGTGCAGCCGGGCGATGGTCGCCCCGAACCATCTCATCTGCTCCAGCGACGGCACATGCGGCTGGGTGAACACGATCTCATGCAGGAGATCTCGGGATCCGGGCCCTTGAACCGCCAGGTTCGGCAATGCGCCACCCAGATCGTGGATGCGTACCTTCCATCCGCTTTCTTCGGCGAGGCGGGTCAGCCAGCGCCCGCTTTCTTCGGAACCGCAGCACCAGCGGAACAACTGCGGCGCCATGCGAAACAGCGTGCCGTCGTCAATCACCTGGCCGGTTTCGTCGCACATGAGCGAGTAGGTTCCGCGCCAGACAGCCAGCCTTGCGACGTCACGGGTCATTGCGTGTTGAAGAAGGCGTTCGGCGTCCGGCCCGATGACATCGAACTTCCTGAGTCCGCTCATGTCCTGAACAGTGACAGCGGTTCTGCAGGCCCAGTACTCCCCTAGCGTGCCGTGAGCGGGGAACGAGACCGGAGACCAAAGGTCACGTGCGGGGGCAAAGGCGTTGGTCAGGGGCTCGAGCCGGAGGTGAAAGGCGGAGGTCTGGCTCATGCTCATTGGACCGTCTTCCTTTGGGCGGTAGGCGACGGCGCGCTGAATCACGTTGTCGGACTCGTAGATGCGCACATGGATGTCCGTCGGGTTCCATCCGTTGATGGGGTCGATGTCATCTGGGCAGGCGGTGGAGGTGCAGACAAGGTCGTCAAGCGCCTTCATCACGACGAAGTCCCCCGCGCGCGAATGCGACTCTTCGGTCTGGATCTGGTGCTGCGGATCGATCCAGGTGTTCCAGAAGAAATTCACGGCGGGCCAGGCAACCCGGGGAGCGACGCCAAAGGGAGCCAATGCGCGGGACATGTTGTCCGAGCAGTTCACGTGACCTGGAAAGCCCCGTTCCTCGTAGCCTCGCGCCGAGCAGGCCATGCCGAAAGTGTCATGACGACCGCAGCTGTCCTGGACGACCTGCAGAAGGGGAGCAAGCGACGCATCGTAGAACTTGTCAAAGAGGCCGGGGCCGGGATACGCGCGCCGTACCATGCTGCGTGTCGCCGTGCTGTCGATGACGAGTTCCTCGTCACGGTCAAGGCCACGCATTCGAATGGCCTGGAAGTCCGAGCATTGCTGCCCTTCCAGGTCGATGATCTGGACGAACTCGCCCTTTTTGATCTCATAGGCTCTTGCTGAGCCACGCAAGACCGTGAACTCCTCCCGCACCTTGCCAAGCGGATCGGGTGGCGCAGTCCGTCCGCTGGCCGGCTGCAGGGTTGCGCTGATCACGCCTTGCGCGGCACCGGACACCAAGTCTTCCCGCGCCGTGGGCCGGATCAGCCAGACCGTCACCGAGTCTCTCGCCTTGAGGATCACCGGTTCCCCGCGACTCTCGATGGGAACCGCCTGAATGGCGCTGTCAGCCACGCCCCCGTTGGCGGCGATCCATCCGAGAAGAGGCTGCGCATGGAAGTTCTCGACGTCGATCTCGACCGGCCCCCGCAAGCCGAGATGCGACGGCCTGGGCCGGCCGCTTGCGTCAAACGCGGCCACGGCGACGGTTCCGTCGCCGCTGATCGCGAGGAGGTCGCCGGTCTCGATGTTCATTTTCCGACTCGATCGCGGCTGAATCGTGAACTCGGTGCCGCCAGAGGGATGAGGGAATCCCGGGAAGTGCCGTCCCAGCACTTCTTGCTCCGCGTTCGAGAAGCTTTGCAACACTCGCTGATCCAGCATTGTCCCCCCGGACGGAATGAAACCGGTTACATTTAGCATGTGATCGGCTAAATTTGTCAATATCAGAGTGCAACAGAAGGCTCGGGTCCTAGGGCGGACCAATGACATGGCGGGTGCAGCGGAAAAGAGAAGGGTGACGCTGCGAGATGTGGCGCAGATGGCCGACGTTTCGACGGCCACGGTGTCCCGCGTCCTGAACGGCAACGCATTGGTGTCGGAAGGCACGCGTGCGAGAGTCCAGGCTGCAATCGACGCGCTTCATTTCGTGCCGAGCGCGGCGGCCCGTGCGATCAACTCGGGCCGCACGCACGTGGTTGGTGCGTTGGTGCCCACGCTTGATCACGCGATTTTCTCGCGCTTTCTCGATGCGCTTGAAGATGAACTCGCAGGATATGGCCTGTCCCTGGTCGTGGCAACGACGAAGGAGGACCCCGACCGGGAGGCCGAGCGCGCCAGGGGGCTGGTCGACATCGGTGTCGAAGGGCTGATCGTGTCGGGTGTCACGCGCAGTCCGGTTCTCGATGCATTGATCGAGAAGAGGGACCTGCCCGTCGTGGCGACCTCCTATTTTGATCCCTCGTACCACCTTCCAACCGTGGGCTACGACAACGAGCGTGCGGCCCGGTCTGCGCTCAGGCTTCTCCAGGACGGCGGTCATCAGGCCATCTCGGTCTATCACGGGCCGTCGGCCGGAAACGATCGAACCCGGGCGCGCCTGAAGGCGTTCCGGAACGACCCGCAGTCTGAGTTCAGGTTTCGCGCCATGCCGCTCGACGTGTCCGCTGCATCCGATGCGGCACGGCGCGACTTCGCCGAACCTCGAAGGACAACGGCAGTCCTTGCCCTGTCGGACGTGCTGGCCCAGGGTGCGTTGTTCGGGCTTCAGGCACTTGGCATCTCGGTGCCTGGAGACGTGTCTGTTGTCGGCATCGACGACCTGCCAAGTTCAGCTGCCACGACACCGGCGCTCACAACGGTTCACTTGCCAGTGCGCGAGATGGGACGAAAGGCTGCCACTGCACTCGCAAAGTGGGTCGAGGAAGGCACACGTCCCTCACCGGAACGTCTTGATTCAAAGGTGATGCGAGCCTCGTCGTCCGTTGGGCCCGTGTCCGGTATCGTGCGCAGAAGAGGTCTCTGAGTGCGGCGAACAGGCTGGCGGTGACCTGCGGGCACGACCGGTAGACCGGTGGTCCAGGCTGCGTCCACATGTCCGGGCCAATCCCAAGCGCCAGTCTGGTATCAGGCCAGAATCGGTCGTGTACCGTTCTGGCGGCCATTTCAACGATGTGCAGGGCGGCATTGCACTTGAATTGAGCAGGGGTAAATTCAGCGTGAGGGATCGAACGCGACGTCTTGCTCGAGCATGGCGAGCGTGGATTGCCTGAAGATGCGTTGGTGAACGAGGACGGCGCGGGTTCCGGCTGCAGCGAATCGCGTCAGGTCTCTTCAGATGGAGAGAGGATTGCAGTCGGCGTGGCAAACCGAGGCTTGACACCGACCCTTGCGGCGGGACTCGTCGTGCTTGCGCTCTGCGCATGCCAGCCCATGCCGTCACCCGGCGCGCTTGATGTTGACCTGACGCCTGGAGACGGAATGTCGGTCGACATCTCGCCGGCAAGCCGCGCGCTGCAAGACCACTACCGGCTGGTCCAGCAAGGCTACCTGGCGCAGGGGCTGCTGCGTGTCGACGGGGGCGGGCCGGACGCGACATTCACGCGGCGGCAGCTTGTCGACAATTTCATGCGGATCGCCTTCTTCGAGGAATTCACCAGGGTGGGAAACCGGATCGTGTCCCGCCAAGCCGAGTCGCATTTGCATCGCTGGGAGGGCCCGATTCGCATGCAGGTGCATTTTGGTTCGTCGGTTCCGCAGGACATGCGCATCCGTGACCGGGAGTTCATCGCGCGTTTTGCGCAGCGGCTGTCGGCGTTGACCGGGATTCCGATCACGCTGACTTCACGCCGGGCCAATTTCCACGTCTTCGTCGTCAACGAGGACGAGCGTCGTGCAATGAGGCCAGTTCTGCGGGCGATCCATTCGGGCATAGATGCGTCCACCGTCAGCAAGGTGCTTGGCATTCGCCGTCCAACGCTCTGCCTGGTCTACGCCGCCGAGGGAAACGCGAAGGGCGTCTACGCCAAGGCAGTCGCCGTTGTCCGGTCCGAGCATCCAATGCTGCTGCGGCAGTCGTGTTATCACGAGGAACTTGCCCAAGGGCTTGGCTTGCCGAACGACAGTCCCGAGGTGCGCCCGTCCATCTTCAACGATGACGAGGAATTCGCGTTCCTGACCACGCAGGACGAGCTGCTGCTGCGCATACTCTATGATCGGCGTCTTCGCCCTGGCATGACGGCAGCCGAGGGCCGTCCGATCGTCGAGCGAATTGCGTTGGAACTGCTGGGCGGCGAGGTCTGACGCAGAACGCGGCGGCGTGCGGTGACCCTTGCCGCAGCGCGCCTTGATCTAAAAGGGATCAAGGCGCGCTGCGTGCGCAGGTTCGGGACGGTTGCGCCACCGACGTCCCTCGGTGCCGGATCTCCCTTATGATGCAGATCCGATGAGTCCTTCGATGCATATTGCTTGTGCAGAGGCACTTGTCGGTTGATATGCACTACATATCAGCGGGACGGAGGTCAAAGTGCTGGATTTGCATGTGACTGGACCAAGTGGCGAGAAGCAGACGCGCACTACGCAGGAGCGTCATGGCGATAGCCTGGCCGTGTTGATTGAGCGCGCCACAACAGCACTGGGTGTCGAAAAGTCCGTGTTACTCCGCAACGCGATTGCCAAGGAAGCGCAGCGGGCCATTGACGGCAGTTCGCGCCATGTGTTGACAGCAGATGATGCCAGGCTGTTTGCAGCGGCGCTCGACAAGCCACCTGCACCGACGCCACGCGCACTTAAGGCTGCTGCTTCCTATCGGCAACGTGTTGCAGGTGCTGACTGAAGGCACTCGCGTCAACATCGAGAATTGGGATCCCGGGCGACATGATCACTCCGGGTTTGATTGTGGCGTCGACCGGTTGAACAACTTTCTGAAGTTGTCAGCGAAGAAGCAGCAGAAAGACGACATGAGCAGAGTCTACGTGGCGGTAGAGCCGGCGGAGACAAGGATCCTTGGCCATCATGCGATCAATGTCGGCACGATGAATGTGGCCGAATTGGCCAGGCGACCAAGAGGCGCCACGAGCCACGGCGAAATCCCGGTTCTTTTCCTCGGACAGGTTGCGGTCGACCAAATGGCCCAAGGTCTCGGGGTTGGCTGTCTTCTCATGCACCCTGTGTTCGAGAAGGCTTGCGTCATCGCCGATGAAGCTGGCTGCCATGCCGTCTTGCTGGACGTGATGTCGGACGGTGATCCGGAATCCTTTGTCCGGCGCAAGGGGTGGTACGAGGAATTCGGGTTTCAAAGCTTCGCAAGCAATGAAGCCCGGATGTTCATGACCATCAAGCAGGTTCGGCAGATCATTTGAACCTGTTGTCGCTCAACGCCAATGGAACGACCCGCATGCGCCGTTTCCAAACGCCGGCAGGTCGTGTTGCTGCAAATCGATCAGCGGTTCTGGCCGACTATCACGATCAAACGCGATGGCGGTATTCTGCAATGCGCCGGCATGGGAATCCGATCCTTGCGCTCGTCCGGATCATGCATGTCGATAGCGGCAAGGGCGCGGCCGAAATGTTCTCCCATGCACGGCCCTGCACTCATCGAAATGACGGCGCGTGTCCGTTACTTTCGCCGCCTTGCCTCGCTCCTGTGCAGTTCCGCGCCGACGATCTCCTCCATCACGCGTGTGCAGACCCAATTGTCTCCGTCCGGATACCTGGTCCGGCCAGCGTGGAAAATTTGCATTGCGGCACCCGCCGTATGGAGTGGAACGCCGAGATCCTCGCCGAGTCCCATCGAGATCGTGAGATCCTTGTGCATCGTGTTGATGTGGCTGCCGGTGCCTTCGAACTGTCGGTCGATGATCTTTTCGAGCGCGTTGTTCACGATTCCGCAACCCGCCGAGGAGGTTGAGAACACGTCCAGGATGACTTGACCTGGAATGCCCGCCTTCGCGGCAAGGGCTGCCGCCTCGAACGTTGCGGAGAACTGCGCCCCGATCAGCGATTGCAGGCAGGCCTTCACGGTCTGGCCGTCTCCCGGCCTGCTGCCGACCCGGTGAATGTTCGCCGACACCGCCTCCATCACGGGAGCAAAGCGGTCGAGGACCACGTCAGGTGCAGCGGCCATCATTGTCAGCGTGCCGCCCTGCGCACCGGGGAAGCCACCCGAAACCGGCGTGTCGATCATGTGGAGTCCGGTGTCCGCCAGCGCCTCTCCGATCTCGCGTGCTTCCCGAGGCTTGACCGTGGCAGATAGAATCACTGCGCCGCCCTTGGCCATGGAGGATGCGAGGCCGTCTCCCAAGATGGCGGACTTTGCCTGGTCTCCGTTCATCACCATGACAAAGACGGCGTCTGCGCTGGCGCCGACCTCGGCCGCAGATACGGCGGGCGTGCCACCCATCTCGGTGAAGGCGGTCATGCGATCCGCGCTCAGGTCCACGCCAATGACGTTGAACCCGTTCTTGATCAGGTTGCGGGCGATCCCGGATCCCATGTCTCCGAGACCAATGACTCCAGCATTCATGTGTTTCCCTCCTCAGTTCCGGTATGTCCGGTGTTTGCGCAGTCGAGGGATTTCACGCGCCGTTTCCGGCGTTGGACGCGTCCCGAAGACACCCTCTGCCCATGTCTTGCCCGGCCATTGAATGCCGCATGTCGGGGCACTTGCAAGTCATATTCGAAGACGGTTCAATCTCGACAAGTCAGGGAGGATGTCGATGAAGCGAATCTATGACTGGGACGCGAGACAGCAGGGGCGAAACTACACCGCTGCCGACCTGCGGGCCCTCAAGGGCGTGCGCAAGCTTGTTCAGACCACGGCAAATTCCACGGAAGAAGCGGCGGCTGCCAGGGACGCCGGCCTGGATCTCGTCATGGGCAACGCGCACAACACTGCGGCGGTACGGGCTGGAGCGCCGGACATGTTCTTCACTGCCGCCGTGGCCTTGCCGGACTTTCCGACCGAAGGGGACGTTCTCAGGGCCGCGTTTCGCGCGATGAAGGATGGAGCGGATTCCGTCTATACTGCACGAGGGCCGCATTTGGTGGAGGTGCTTGCCCGCGAGGACATTCCCGTCATGTGCCACTTGGGACTCGTGCCCCGCAAGTCCACCTGGAACGGTGGCCTGCGCGCCATTGGCAAGACGGCCGGGGAAGCCTTCGAACTCTGGCAGGCATTCCGGCGCATGGAGGATGCCGGCGCCTTCTCGGTCGAGGCCGAGGTCATCTGCGCCAGGGTGATGACGGAAATCAGCCAGCGCACCACGCTTGTGACGTCCTCGCTCGGTTCTGGATCCGGTGGCGACATCATCTATCTGTTTCAGAACGACATTTGCGGGGAACAACCCGAGAGCCCCCGGCACGCCCGGGCCTTCGGCAACCTGCATGCGCTTCATGAGCGGATGAAGGTCGAGCGCCGCGCCGCGCTGGAAGCCTTCGCCAACGAGGCGCGCGGCGGGACCTTTCCCGGCCCCGACGAGATCGCCGACATCGACGATGCGGAATATGAGAAGTTTCGTGAGCGGCTTGCCTGAACTGGAGGCACGGCTCCGCAAATGTCTGCATCACTGAACTTCTGACGTGATGCTGCGGTTCTTTGCCGACATCGCAATTGCTCCATCCCCGTGGTGCCCGCCAAATGCGCGCATCAGGCAGACATGGTGCGGCTTTTCCCTGGCAAGGTCCGCGTATTCTCCAATGCCTCAAGGAAGACGCTCCGGCTTCGAATCCATGCAGCCCTATTCGGCGAACTGCGCGAGACTTGATCTCCTTGCGTCAAGCTCGGCATCTTCAGGGTCCCAGGTCACGTTCCCCTTGTAGATTTCGGGAAGGTACTCGCGGTATTCCGAGTTCGGGTCATCGAACGCTCGCAGGAACTCCGCGTGACCCCAAACGCCGCCGATGTCCTCGAGCGGACAGCGCCCTGTGCCGGAGACGAGATACGGGTAGCGCCTGTCATCGCGTGCCGGCTGGATCCTTCCAATCCGGATCTTGTGTTCCCAGTGATCCCCGTAATCGTACACGTAAGTGAACTCCGGCTTGCCCTTCAGGAACGCGATGACGTCGAGAAGGGTCTCGTCGAGCACGTCGCCCCAATCTTCAGGACTCCAATGGGCTCTCTTTCCATACCGTCGCGCATCGAACCCCCAAAGATGGTCATTTTCCCATCCCATTGCGGCCTGGATGTACAAGTGAAGATCGTCGAGATGCGTGGCCGCATGCACGTCCATGCGCCTTGCGACCTTGGGCTCCACGTACTGAAGCGTGATGCTGAGGCGAACGATGTCGCGCTGATTGCGTTTCCAAGCCATCGAGGTTCCTCCTTTTGACCATGAGGTGGCGAATCCCGGGCGCGTGCACGGCCAAGGTCGTCGATGCAGCGCCGAACCGCAAGCGTCAGGCGACCGATCCGGCACCTGCTGCTCCGCGAGGCCTGCCGTGCCAGTCCTCTGGCCTGCCGTGCGGAGACGTGGAACTGGAGGTTGCGCTTTCCCGGACATTGAAGGCGCCGAGCGGCGTTGCGCGCCACATTTGGATCGGGTTGCGAGGAGTCCGCTGCGAAACGGAGCGGAGCGGCTCCCCATGCGCGGCGACGGTGCCGATGCAGAAATTCGCGTCGGTCAGCGGGTGCGCCTAAAGGCCCAGAGCCCTCCGCCGCTCTTCGGCAAAGCCCTGTGCAAGCCGGTCGGCGACGAAAGCCAGGATCGCCATCGCGGCACCTGCGCTGACGCCCAGCCCGACGTCGGCCTGTCCCAGCGCCAGGTAGATCGACTGGCCTAGCCCGGTTGTTCCGATCAGGGCGGCGATGACCAGCATTGCGAAGGCGTAGAGGATCGTCTGGTTGAGTCCCAGGAGGATTGTCGGTGCAGCGTAGGGCATGCGCACATCGGTCATTGTCTGCCAGGGCGTGGCCCCGCTCGAGGTCGCGGCTTCCAGCATCTCCGGTGGTGTCGAGACCAGTCCGTGACGCGTGTAGCGGATCATCGGAACCACGGCATAGGCGCAGATTGCAAGAAATGCGCTGAACTCGCCGATCTGAAAAAACATCAGCGTCGGGATCAGGAACACGAACAGGGGGATCGTCTGAAGCATGTCGCAGACGGGGCGAATGATCATCCAGGCGATCCCGGAAACGGCCGACAAGAGACCAAGCGCGCCTCCCGCGACGACGCAGGCGACGACGGCGGCGCCCGAAAGGTAGAGCGACAGCAACGCGCGATCCCAGAGGCCCGAAATCAGCACGAGCCCAAGAAGGGCGGCCGAGAGGACGGCAAGCCGGACGCCTTGGGCGACCCACGCAAGTGCCATGGTTCCCACGATCACGAACGGCCAGGGCAGTTCCGCGATCCCGGTTTCGACGACTCCGACGGCGATCACAAGGCCCGCACCGGCCATGTGCCGTCCCGTCGCGGCAAGTCCGAGCCCGGCGAGAACCGCGACTGCAAACAGCCAAAGGCTCATCGCGGGTGTCCACTGGAACCCCCAGGTGAACGGCAACACGGCCTGGTCAAGGCCGATGCGCAGTGGAAGCAGCCCATAGAACATTGCCGAGTTCTTGATACCGTCAAGCGTGGCCCCGTGTGCGGCAGTAAACGCGCCCAAGCCGTTGTCCACGGCGACCGCGGCCGCCGAAAACACGCCCTCGGGAGCCGCGTCGGTCCCGGTCAGGGCCAGCAGGACCGCCCCGACGGCACCCGAAAGGAGGAGGCCCCACGTGACGCGCCGGTCGTGGCGCTTTCGTTCCAGTGCCAGCGACCCGGACAGGCGGTCGATCACGATCGCGAATATCACGATCACCAGTCCGGCCAGAAATGCCTGGCCGAACTGTGCCTTGCGCATGGTCAGAAGCACTTCCCATCCGATGTCGTTGAAACCACCGATGACGGCGGCGATGATCACCATCGAAAGGGATGCCATCAGGCATTGGTTCACGCCGACCATGATCTGCTGGCTCGCTGCCGGAATCTCGACCAGGAACAATTGCTGCCACCGGCTCGCACCGGACATGATCGATGCCTCCTTGACTTCGGGATCAACCCGTTCGAGCCCCAGGATGACGTTTCGCGCCATGGGGGGCGCGGCGTAGATTGCGGAGGCCACGAGACCGACCACCGGGCCGAACCCGAACAGAAGCAGGAGCGGCGTCAGATAGGCGAAGGTCGGGATCGTCTGCATCGCGTCGAGCGCCGCCAGAAGGGCGGACCGAATGCGCGGCACCTCGTTCGCGAGTATGCCCAGGCTGCCGCCCGCCAAGACCGCCAGTGGAACCGACACCGACACGAGGCTCAGCGTGTTCATGCTTTCGCTCCAATAGCCCGACAGCAGAACGAACCCGAAGCCCAGGAAAGTGAGTGACGCCATGCGAAACCCGCCGATGTACCACCCCGCCGCGGTGAACGCGCCAACGATCAGCGGCCAGGGCGAGCCGACGAGCACGGCATTGGCCCAACTCATCGGATAGGAAAGCAGCCAGGACCATGCCCGCATCACCGGCTTGATCGTACTCAGGACAGAGTCCAGTCCGGCCCCGACCAATTCTGTGGCCGGCAGCGTCCAGGCCTCTGGAAAGCGCACGATCCAAGGCGCGTAATCTTGCAGCAACAGGCAGACTGCCCCGGTGACCAACGCGAGAAGCGCTGCAAGCTGCCCCTTTGGCAGTCCGGGCATGCCCGCCGCGGGCAATTCCCTGTTCGCGCTCATCCGCGATCGGCCTTCAGGGCGCTTGCGATGTCTTGCGGATCGACCGTGCCGAGCAGGTTGCCGGCGTCGTCATAGACCGCCACCGGCTCGTAGTGGGCCATGCAGGTCGCCAGTGCGTCTTCAAGGGTCATGTCGGGCCGCAAGCCGGGCGTGCCGTTCGCCGCGCGATCGTCACCCGTCTGCATGATCGATCCGACCTTGGCATGCCGACCGCGTACGACGTCGCGTGCAAACTCGCGCACGTAGTCGTCGACCGGGTGCAGCACGATATCTGCCGGTGTCCCGATCTGCACGATCTCGCCGTCACGCATGATTGCAATCCGGTCGGCGAGTTTCAACGCCTCGGCGATATCGTGGGTGATGAACACGATCGTGGTGTTCAGCCTTGCCCGAATGTCGAGGAACTCGTCCTGCAACTGGCGGCGGATCAGCGGATCAAGCGCCGAAAAGGGCTCGTCCAGGAACCAGACGCTGCAGTCTCCCGCAAGCGAGCGCGCGATCCCGACACGTTGACGCTGGCCACCCGACAGTTCTCGGGGATAGGCCCCTTCCCGCCCTTTCAGGCCCACCATCTCGATGATGACTTGCACCTTGTCATGACGCTCGCGGCGGCCCATGCCGCCGACCTTGAGCGGGAACGCAACGTTGTCGATCACCGACATGTGCGGGAACAGGCCGAAATGCTGAAACACCATCCCGATCCGGGACCGTCGAAGCTCGGTCATGCGCGCCTTGGGCGCGGCGAGGACATCCTCGCCCTCGATCGAGACACGGCCCGCCGTCGGCTCGACAAGCCGCGAGATTCCCCGGAGCAGCGTCGACTTGCCTGACCCTGAGAGGCCCATGATTACGAAGAGCTCGCCTTCAGCCACCTCGAAGCAGGCATCGCGAACGGCCGGGATGTACCCGCGCTCTTCCAGGCGCCCGGCAATGTCCCGCGCGCTGCCGCCCTCGCTCTGCGCCCGCCGGAAGGCGGGCGCAGCATCGACCCCGAAGACCTGCCAGAGTCCGGCAACGGAAATGGCAGGCTGGTCTTCCATGAGATCAGTGCGTCGCCGCGTCCACGACCGGTTTCCACTTGGCCTCGTTGTCGGCCATCCAGGCGGCGACCACGTCTTCGACGCTTCCGCCGTCCACGTCGACGGCGCCCATCATGGGTTGCTGATCTTCGACCGACAGCGTGTAGTTGGTGAGAACCTCGAAGGCGGCAGGCCACTTGTCCTCGATCCCGACCCAGCCTGCCTTGAAGATGCGGCTTGGTGCGAAATCACAATCATTGACGGCGTTCGGGTTCGGACCCCATGCCGGATCGTTGAAGCACTCCTCGTTGCCGACCGGGAGATCCACGAACTGCACGTCATAGGCGGACATGGCCCAGTGCGGCTGCCAGAAGGTGATCAGCAGGGGCGATTCCCGCTCGGTCGAGGCGCGAAGTTCCGCAATGAGCGCACCCTCTGAGCCGGCCGGCACCGCCTTGAATGGCAGGTCAAGCCCGGTCATGCGGTCCGCCCCGGGCGTGCCCCAGTCGGCAGGATAGTCCACCAGGCGGCCGGCGGGCAGCGTCTCTGCGGTGGCGAAGGTCCCGGCGCAGTCCTTCAGAGCCTCCCAGGCAGGGAGTCCGGGGCACAACGCCGCCACGTGGGCCGGAAAGGCAATTCCCTCTTTCGCGTCGAGGCCGAGGTCGCCAAGTTCGACAACCCCTCCACCCTCGACTTTCTTGGCGTAGTCGTCGGAGACGTTCGATGACCAGATTTCCACGGCGGCGTGCAACTCTCCGTCCGACATCGCCTGGTACATGTTCATGTAGCCTGCCGTGACATATTCGACCTGATATCCGGCCGCCTTGAGCATCTCGCCCGCCACGTGGGTGGAGATGTGCTGGCCCGTCCATTCGTTGATGGCAAGCTTGATAGGCTCGTCAACCGCGCCCATCTCGGCCGCGTGGACACCCGAGGCGGCAAGCACGGCCGCAACTGTTGTGACTGTCTTGATCATCTGACTCTCACGCTGGAAACCCCGGCGTTCTCGACGGGGAGGACAGCGCGCCCTCTTTGCTGTTTGCATGAAAATGGAGCAGGCAGCCGCCACCGCCTGCCCGAGGGCGGGTCGCCCCGCCAAGGAAGGAACAAGATGCGGCCTGCGCTGCCCGCGGAGTCGCCGAGGCTTCTCCGGTGTTGCCGACACAGGCCGGACTTCCCCCTCACAACATGATCACCCGCCCCACGATTCGCGCCGCGTCGTGACTGACCTGGCGTGTCTGCTGACGATTCTTCGAGATCCCGGCGCCATGGAAGCACGCCAGGAGCGGTCGTCAAGTTTCGGTTCGCGGTGGGTTGGATGATGGCTTCCCTTCCTGTTCTGGTCAGCATGGGCCTTCCCGATCTTGACCCTTCAAGCCTCTCCCTTAAGGGAAAGGTCACTGACTTTGCGTCTCCCGAGCGTCATCGCACTGCGCGCTCGTCCGTGTGGCGATTGTCCTGACCACGGGAATCGTGGTTTAACCAGACTGGCCGCCAACTTCACATGACTGGTCAGATGCCCCTCGAGAAGATCGACGACTTTCATATTCTGATCGTGGTCACGCCGCATTTCAACATTGCGCCAACGATGTCGTTTCTGGATCCATTTCGCGCAGCAAACTATATCGAAGGCAAGTCGTTTTTTCACTGGTCCATCGTTTCGGCGAGGGGCGGACCCTGCCTGGCAAGCAACGGCGTGACGATCGAGACTGGTGAACTCTCCGAAATTCGGCGCAAGGCTCCTGCTCTGGTGATGCTCTCCACAAGCTGGACACCGGAATCGTTTTCCAGCGCTGTCCTGCACGCGAACCTGTGGCGCTTTGCACGCTCTGGAAGCAGTGTCGGCGCGCTGGACACCGGTGCCTTCATCCTGGCTGAAGCCGGGCTGCTCGATGGACGCCGGGCAACCGTGCATTACGAGCATCTAGGTGCGTTTGGCGAGAAATATCCGGACATCGAGGTCTGTGACGACCTCTTTGTCTTCGACCAGGGCCGGATCACCTGTTCCGGCGGCACGGCGGCAACCGATTGCGCGCTCTTCCTGTTGAGCGAATTGCGAGGCAAGGGTCTTGCCAGTGCGGCCGCCAAGTACCTGTTTGTGCAGAGCGTGCGCCCTACGGGGACACGGCAGGTCGCAGGGTCCATCGAGCCGTTTGGTCGCCGCATTCCCGAGAAGCTGTTCCGCGCAATCGAGCTGATGGAAAAGAACCTCGAAGAGCCGCTCCGGATTTCTGAACTCTGTCGCCGCGTCAAAATCTCTCACCGACAGCTTGACCGGTTGTTCCGGCGGTACGTGAAGACTCCTCCCTCGGTCTACTATCGTGACATTCGCCTGGATCGCGCACGTGGCCTTGTGACCCAGACGGAGTTGCCGCTGTCGCAGGTCGCGCTTGCCTCCGGCTTTTCGAGCCAGGTTCATTTCAGCAGGGCCTACAAGACGCGCTTTGGCATTTCTCCCCGGACCGACCGCGTGGAAGGCCGGGTCCCGTTCGAATTCCGCTCGTGGCCAATGCACAGGGTGCCGCAAGGCCAATCAAGTTAAATTGGTGGCCATTATGGTGATTTGCTCGCAGTCGTTTCGTCCGCAAGATCGCATCAGTTCCTTTTGATGCGAGGGAATGCTTGATGACCGATCTGCCAAGCCGAGAGCAATTCGCGACGATTGGCGCGGGGTATTCACGCGACGTGAGCCGCTCGTTGTCGCTAAAGGCGGACGCATACACGGACCCGGCCTGGTACGAGGTGGATCGGTCCGAGATCATTGCGCGGAACTGGCAATGGGTGTGCCACGTCGAAAAGCTGCGCGAGCCCGGCTCCTACCTTGCAACCGAAATCGCCGGAAGACCGATCGCGATCGTGCGAGATGGCGAGGGCGTCATTCGCGCCTTCTACAACGTCTGCAAGCACCGCGCGCATCATCTTCTCAGCGGAGAAGGGACGGCGTCGCGGATCATGTGCCCCTACCACGCCTGGGTCTACCGGTTGGACGGTCGACTGGTCCGTGCGCCGGAAACCGAAAGCCTCTCCGGCTTCGACGTGAATTCGATCTGCCTCGACGAGGTGCAGGTGACCGAATTCGCGGGATTTGTCTTCGTGAACCTGGATCCGGACGCGGTGCCCCTGTCACTGGCGTCAGAAAGCCTCGAGGCCGAAATTTGCAACTGGGCGCCGGACATCGAAGGTCTCACGTTCGGGCATCGCCTGTCCTACGACATCAGGTCGAACTGGAAGAATGTCGTCGACAATTTCCTGGAATGCTATCACTGCCCGACCGCTCACAAGGACTTCTGCAATCTGGTGGACATGGACACCTACGAGGTGACGACCCACGGCATCTATTCGAGCCATATGGCCGAGGCTGGGAAAGGCGCCAACACCGCGTATGACGTCTCGAATGCCACGGTTCGCACCCACGCGGTCTGGTGGCTATGGCCCACGACCTGCTTCATGCGCTATCCGGGGCGGTCGTCGATGATCGTTCTGAACATCATCCCTGCCGGCGCCGAGCGGACCTTGGAAACCTACGACTTCTTCCTCGAGACACCCGAACCGGATGAAATGGAGAAGGATGCCATCCGCTACCTCGACGAGGTGCTGCAGCGCGAGGACATCGACATCGTCGAAAGCGTGCAGAAGGGCATGGCAACGCCGGCGTTCGCTCAGGGGCGGATCGTAAGCAGCCCGGCGGGCTCGGGAAAGTCCGAACACGCCGTGCATCACTTTCACGGGCTTGTTCTGGACGCCTATGCCCGGGCAGCCCCGTGACGCGGTCTGGCATCGTCTTGTTCGCTGTCGCTGTGCGGGCAGGGAGGAGAGACGGAACGTGGCGTGCCGTGACCGCGACGCCATCCTGCAGGCCACGACCGGAGGTTGGCGAACATGAAGCTTGACGGAAAGACCGCATTCGTCACGGGTGGCCGGGGCGGCATAGGACGCGCAATCGTTGCGCGATTCGTGAACGAGGGCGCAACGGTCTATTCGGCAGACCTGGACGCCGGCGGCTCGCTCGACCGGCACGATGATGACGGAAGCCGCTTTGTTCGACTCGACGTCACGAATGAGGACGAATGCGTCGCTGCGATGAAGCGCGTGCGGAACGACGCTGGCCGACTCGACGTTCTCGTCAATGCTGCGGGAATCGAGATCGAGAAGACCATCGAGGAGACCTCGCTCGACGAATGGAACCGTTCCTTCGCCGTCAATGTCACCGGCACGTTCCTGACATCGAAACATGCCTTGCCCCTGCTTCGTTCGGCGGCTGAGAGGGGTGCCAGCGCCAGCATCATCAATTTCGGCTCGTACGACGGATTCATCGCCGATCCAGGCCTGGCGGCCTATTGTGCCACGAAGGGTGCGGTTCATGCCCTGACCCGTGCCATGGCCTGCGACCACGGTCCGGAAGGCGTCCGTGTCAACGCGGTTTGCCCGGGCTATGTCGACACCCCCATGTTGCAGAGCTTCTTCGAAGGCGAAGGTTCGGGCGGCGGTGGCAGGACCATCACGCAATTGCAAAAGGCGGTTCGCGACGCGCATCCCATGCGGACCTACGGCACCCCGGAGGACGTCGCGAATCTCGTCAATTGGCTTGCGTCCGACGAAGCGCGCTACGCCAGCGGGCAGCTGTGGGTCATCGATGGCGGGCTGAGTGCGCAGGTCCAGCAGATGAATCCGTGATGGCCCTGAAAGTGACCCTCGACGAATGGCCAGACGCGTCGCCTGTCAGCCCTGGATCGGCGAAGCTCGACGTGGGGCACGTGATTGTCTGGACAATTGCGTGTCTCGGGACGCTCCGCGAATGGAAGTTTGATTTGAATCCTGGGCTTCTCATCAAGGCTGGGGGCTTCGTTCTCCGCAGCACCTTCGCAACCATTGCGTGCGCCATAGGGCATCTGGGACACGTGCATGGCACGAAGTTCGGATCCAAGCGCCTCGATCCGGGTCACGTCTTCAAGCGCGGTCATTTCGCCAATTTGGGCCTGATGCGGTCTCCCTCTTTGTTCCGTTCGCACAGGGAGCCCGGGTGGTGCCAACATTTCGGTCAGGGGCATGCCTTGGGGGGGGCCAATGCGACTTGAGGGCAAGAGGGCCATCGTCACGGGAGGCAGCAGGGGCATCGGACGCGGAATCGTCAAGGCATTCCTGGAGGAAGGTGCAAGCGTTCTGACCTGCGGGCGAAGCCCCGCGCCCGAAGACCTGCCGGCGGATTGCGCCTGGAAGACGGCAGATGTTTCCAGTGCCGAGGACATGGAACACTTGGCCGCGACGGCCGGGCCAGTGGACATCCTGGTCAACAACGCCGGCATCCAGGTTGAGCGAACCGTCGCGGACAGCACGGATGCGGATTGGGACCTGGTCATCGGCGTGAACTGCAAGGGCGTGTTCAATGCCTGCCGCGCAGTCCTTCCCCGCATGCGGTCAGGTGGCTCCATCATCAATATCGGTTCGGTTTCAGGTCAGACTGCCGATCCGGGCATGGCGCTCTACAACGCGTCCAAGGCCTTCGTGCACGGTCTCACCCGATCAATCGCCGTTGATCACGGGCCCAAGGTGCGTTGCAACGCCATTTGCCCCGGATGGGTCGAAACCGGAATGCTCTACGCGGGGTTTGACCTTGCCTCGGACCCCGAGGCTGCCAGGCGGGACGCGCTCATGCGCCATGCGACGCGGCGTTTCGGGCGTCCCGAAGACATCGCCGCCATCGCCGTCTGGCTGGCCTCGGACGAGGCCGGCTTCGCGACCGGCCAGCTTTTCACGGTGGATGGCGGCATGACCGCCGCTTCGCCGATCAACCCGGGAATTTACTGATGTCGAAAATTGCGCGAACCAGCGTCATTGGTGCGGGCCTCATCGGCGCAAGCTGGGCGGCACTCTTTCTTGCTTCCGGACGGTCGGTGGCGGTCTTCGATCCGGACGCGGGAACCGAAGCCGCCGTTCGGGACCATGTTCGCAAGGCCTGGCCTGCAATGACCGAGATCGGTCTGACGAAGGGGGGTGATCCGGATCGGATCACCTTTCACGCATCGCCTGAAGCTGCGGTTCACGGGGCGGATTTCATTCAGGAGAGCGTTCCCGAACGGATTGCCATGAAACACGACACGTTTGTGCGGATCGAACCACACCTTTCGCCCCGGGCAATCGTCGCAAGTTCAGCTTCGGGTCTGACCCTTGGTCAAATGCAGGAGGGATGGCGCTCGCCTGGGCGGTTCATTCTGGGCCATCCCTTCAATCCACCTCATCTGATTCCCCTTGTCGAACTGATGGCAAACGACAAAACGCAGCCTGGCGTAATTGAAGCTGCAGAGGCGTTATATGCAGATATCGGCAAGACCACGATCCGTGTGCAGAAAGAAGTTCCGGGCCATGTCGCCAACCGGCTGCAAGCCGCCATCTGGCGCGAGGCCATCCACCTGGTCGAGAGTGGCGTCGCAAGCGTTGGCGACGTGGACAAGGCTGTCGCGTCCGGCCCGGGGCTCAGATGGGCAACCATGGGGCCGACGACCCTGTTTGGCCTTGGCGCCGGCCAAGGCGGGCTGGCGGCCTTTTGCGATCACTTCGCAGACACCTTCAACGGGTGGTGGGACGATCTGGGTTCACCGCAACTGAACGATGCGACCGCAAAGCTTCTGGAAGAAGGACTGGCGGAAGCCAATGAAGGATGTACCGTGGCCGAGCTGTCGCAAAGGCGGGACGCAATGCTGGTAGCGATCCAAAGGGCGCTGGCCGCGCTTGGGCCGGAATAGCACGACGCGTGGAGCCCGCGGTGTCGGCACCCCCCGGGGATCGACCGGTCCTTCGAGTCCACGTTCCTTGTGGCGACCTTGAGGAGCCGGAATCGTTTGGCAATGCCTGACCCTGACACGTCACCGGCAATCCCGGAATGGATCAAGTCGCCGGCACTCGCGAGACCGTGCCAGATGATTTTGGATGGAGTGCTTTCAGGGGATGGTCGGCTGCCTGAGGTCGTCGTGGCAGGAATGCTGGGCGTATCCCGTACCCCCGGGAAGCTTGCCTTGATCCGACCGGAAACGACCGAATTGATCAAGATGCCTCCGGGCTGGGGACATATATGAAGTGTGCAAGGTCAGTTTTGGCGAACTGGAATTGGTCATCAAGCTCCAGGGGCTTTTGGAAGACGCGGCGGTCGCTGCTTTGGCCTTGAACGGGGTGCATGAAGCCACGCGCGTGGTTCTGGTTCGCAGCATCGGAATGACCAGAGGCATGGTGCCCATCCGCCGGACCGGCATGGATGATGTGGCAGCGATTCAGGATGCCAGCACGCTGTTCCACGAAACTGTCATATGCGACTTCGGCAACGAACATATCACATTGTCATGCCAACCAGTCCGCCATATGCGGATGGTGGCTCTGGGCTCATATGCGCCGAACCCCGATCTGCTGGGCAAGGAGCTTCGGCGGATGTCAGACTGCCATGTGCAACATGCGATTGTCGCCAAGGCGGCAAATGGTGGCGATGCCGCCAGTGCCGAGACCGTAATGCGTGAACACTCCAGCGCCATTGAATGTTCCCGTCTGTTCGTCGGCCCGTGTGAGGCAAACCTCATCCCGACATTGTTTCAAGCGGTCTGTGACCACAAACCGGATGAGACATGACCGGATCATCACTGCCTTTCAATGAGAACTTGGCCGAGTTCTGTCAGGCGAAGTGCATGTCGGCCGGCGGGGCATGGTGTTCCGCATCGGGCGGCACGACGAGCGTTGATCGGACGAGACCTGAAACCCGATGGCTGGCCATGGAACGCGGCAGCCCGAAAACCCCGTTCTAGGAGGCACCAATGAACGATTGGCAAGACAAGCTTCTGTTGCGCGAATTGATCGAAAACTGGGCCATTTGGCGGGATGCCGGCTTCTGGGACAAGTTTCGCACGGTGTGGCACGACGACGGCCGCATGATGGCCACCTGGACCCAAGGCACCGCTGACGAGTTCATCGAAATGAACAAGCAGGGCTGGGCGCGCGAGGTGTCGATCCTGCATTTTCTGGGCGGATTCAACTGCGAGATCGCAGGCAATCGCGCAGTCACCCAGACCAAGATGACGATCTCCCAGCGCGGTGACGTTCACGGCGTTCTTGTGGATGTGGTTTGCACGGGGCGCTTTTTCGATTTTCTGGAGAAACGTGGCGGCAAATGGGGAATGTGCCTGCGCCAGCCGATTTATGAGAAGGACCGGATGGATCCGATTGCACCTCGAGCGACGCTTGAGCTTGATGAAACGGTTCTGGACGCGTTTCCGGCGGGATATCAGCGCCTTGCCTATCTTCAGTCGCAGATCGGCTATCCGGTCAAGAGAGACATGCCGGGACTTAAGGGGCCCGAGGTCGAAGCGCTCTATGCCACTGGCGCTGATTGGCTGGCCGGGAAGTCAATCACCTGGGCTGGGCATTCCTGGGGTTGAACCCGGAACCGGCACGCAGTCAACAGGGAGGTAGACCAGGAACAGGATTTCAAAGGCGTTCGCATTCGGGGCAGTTGGCCCGATTGCAAACGGCATTGCGGCGTCAGCCGAAAGCGTCAAGCTGACGGCCGGCGCCAGCCATCCCCCGTTGCTCGCGGGTCAAGGTCATCACAACGCACGCGGCGCTGGAAACCAACAAGCGGTTTGAAGCCATGGGCAGCGACAGAGGCTTGCTGTCACCGGAGCCGCACAAGCGAGGCAACGTCGCGACGAAACCTGCCGCGCGAGGCGAATGTCGACCCTGATCCTGAATTTCGGCACCTCACTGCGTGGCGACGATCCGTCAACCATCAAGGAGTTGACGAATTTCCCGTTCTGCGCCGATCATCGATGCACCGCCAACCCTGACGGCTCTCACCGGAAAGCGAAGAGGCCGCAGAATGGAGTGCGCCTCGTCGGAAATTGCATCTTTTGCAGCATCCGTCTCAGCCGACGTCCACGATGGCGCCGCGCTTGCCGATGACCTTGAGTGCGAGGACATGCCCGGCTTTCATTGCCCTGATCGACGATCGGCCGGCGGTCGTCGCCGCGAGGTAGCCCGCGTTGAAACTGTCGCCCGCTGCCGTCGTGTCCACGACATTCTCGGCAGCCGGCACATTCAAGGCATGTCCTTCCGGGCCCAGATCCACTGGTCCTGCATTCCCGCACTTCAGTGCCCCGCGCGAAATGCCCCATGATCGGAGTCGGGCGATGACATCCGTCGCGTCCGCATCGCCGAAGAGCACCATCTCGTCGTCTGCGGATGGAAGAGCAATGTCGGTGCACTGCCAGAACCTCTCAGTTTCGGCGCGCGCGAGTTCAAGGTCGTTCCAGAGATGCGGGCGGTAATTGCTGTCGAATGCCAGAAGCCCGCCGTTCGCCCGGAATCCCTCCAGCGCCCCGCGCAGGCGATCCCGTGCCGAACTTGACAGAATCGCAAGCGAAATCCCCGAGAGCAGAACGAGGTCATGGCTGGCGAGCACGTCCGCCGGGTCGCGGCCGTCTTCGTCAAACAGTGTTCGCGCCGCAGAGGACGAACGCCAGTAGGCAAAACTGCGCTCGCCCGCGGCATCGGTCTCGATCGCGTAGAGGCCCGGCATCCTTGTCGGATGCCGGGCGACGGCCGTGATGCCGATGCCCCTTGCCTCCATGTCACGGACGATGCGGTCGGAAAACCTGTCCTTGCCGAGAACCGTGACGTATTCGACGTCCAGTTCCGGTGCAGTGCGCTTGAGATAGGCCGCGGTGTTGTACGTGTCGCCTGCCACGTTCAGTTCCGCGGCGTTGCCGTCTCTCGCGATGAGTTCGATCATCACTTCGCCGATGCATGCTATCCGGAAAGGGCGATCCACGGGTTTCATGTTTCCTCAAAGGTCTGGCGCACCTGGTTCCAGGCGTCGTCAAGATGGTCGCGGAGCACGAACTCGGCTGCGTCCGGGTCTCGGAACAGAATCGCTTCGAAGATCCTGCAATGCGCCCTGTAGTTTACGTGATTGCGCTCCGGATCCCGCGGCATTTTCGTCCAGTGGCTCGACAGCCAGTCCGTATAGGCCTGGTGAATCGGCGGCAGCACCGGGTTGTCAGGAACCTCGTAGAGAAGCCGGTGGAAGGCAACGTCGGTTTCGAAGAAGCGTTGGGAATCGCTGATTGCCGCCTCGTTGTCAGCCAGAGCCTGCTTCATTCGCGCAACATGATGCTTGTCGGCATGCAGCGCTGCGCCACGGACAAGCGCAGCCTCCATCATGATGCGAAGCTCGAAGAGGTTTCGCACGCCGCCCGGCACGGTCAGGAGACGGTTGACGACGGAACCAACGGCCTCGATGGCGGCATCATAGCCCGGCGTTCGCACGACTGGCCGGAAACGCGGGCGGGCTTCGACGAGGCCCTTTGCGGACAGGGTCTGAACGGCTTCGCGGACCACGGTGCGGCTGACGCTGAAGGATTGCATGATCTCGCGTTCGGGCGGCAATGGCATTCCGACAGCGAGCGTGCCATCGATGATCTGCCGCTCGTAGATCGAGACCAAGCTGTCTGCGGCGCGGGTGCGTGCGTCTCGATTCTCTTTCTCGGTCATCCGTCGATAGCCTGTTTAGTATGACCAAACGGGGTGGTAATCGCTTGCTTTGCGGGCATGGTGAAAGAAATTCTGGACATGTCTGTGCGTTTTTGTCATACCAAATCGGAACGAGCCTTGCAATGATCAGGGCACATGACGCTTGGGGACGCGCATGCCGATCATCTCAGACCTATCCGTCAGACGCTTTGCCGTTCCGCTCGCGGAAGTTCTGACCGATGCCAAGCATGGGGACCATGCGGAATTCGAGCTCGTTACGGCCACTGTCAGGACGGACGATGGCCAGGAAGGAACCGGGTATACCTATACGGGCGGCAGGGGCGGAAAGGCCATCGTGGCAATGATCGAGCACGACCTGGCACCTTTTCTGGCCGGTCAGGAAGCCACCGGAGTCGAGACGCTACATGATGCCATGCATTGGCATATTCACTACGTGGGCCGGGGAGGCGTCGCGTCCTTCGCGATTTCCGCCGTCGACATCGCGCTTTGGGACCTCCGCTGCAAGGCGGCCGGAAAGCCGCTCTGGAAGGTGGCCGGCGGGGCAGGAGACCGTTGCAAGGCCTATCGCGGAGGCATCGATCTGAACTTCCCGCTCGACAAGCTCATCCGGCAGACCGAAGGCTTCGTCGACGCGGGATTCAATGCCGTGAAGATCAAGGTGGGTCAGCCGGAACTGGCGACCGACGTCGATCGTGTACACGCCGTCCGGGAGGTGCTTGGGCCAGACCGCACTTTCATGGTGGACGCAAATTATGCGTTCTCCGTGCCTGAGGCGATCAAGGCGGCATACTCGTTTTCCGAATACGACATCCTCTGGTTCGAGGAGCCGGTCATTCCCGACGACTATGCGGGGTACGCGCGGATCGCGGAGGCAACGGGCGTGCCGCTGGCGATGGGCGAAAACCTGCACACGATCCACGAATTCGGGCACGCGCTTTGCGATGCCGAGTTGAGCTACATCCAGCCGGACGCCTCCAATTGCGGCGGCATCACCGGCTGGCTTCGGGTTGCGGAACTGAGCGAACGGCACGGTATCCCGGTCTGCAGCCACGGAATGCAGGAGCTTCACGTCAGTCTTGTGTCGGCGCGTCCCAACGCTGGCTGGCTTGAAGTGCACAGCTTCCCGATAGATGAGTATACGCGCCGTCCGCTTGTCGTGGAGGATCATCTTGCCGTTGCTCCGAACGAGCCGGGCATTGGCGTTTCCTTCGACTGGGCGAAACTTGAGGCCACGCAAGACGCTGCGGGCCGGAACTCGAGAGCAGGCAGGGCGGCATGAACAAGGAAGTCACGGCAGCAATTTACCGAGGGAACAGGTCCTTCGCCGTCGAGACGAGGTGCACAAGGGATCCTGGGCCGGGCGAGGTCTCGGTTCGCATTGCCTACTGCGGGATATGCGGGACCGACATGCATGTCTTTCACGGAAACATGGATGCAAGGGTCGGCCATAATCGCGTGATCGGGCACGAAATGTCCGGAACCGTCGCGGCCGTCGGGGAGGGCGTGTCGGGCGTCTCGACCGGGCAGAAGGTCGTCGTGCGGCCTCTGGACCATTGCGATGACTGCCCGGCATGCAAGGCGGGTCATCGGCACATCTGTCACAATCTGAAGTTTCTCGGGCTCGATACGGACGGCGCGATGCAGGAGATCTGGAACGTGCCGGCACACACGCTCCATGCCTTGCCGGGCGACCTGCGGATGGATCACGCGGCGCTGATCGAGCCTGTCGCCGTGGCTTGCCACGACGTGCGGCGCTCGGCGCTGGAACCGGGTGAGGACGCGCTGGTCATCGGAGGTGGCCCGATCGGTATTCTCTGCGCGATGGTTGCGCGCGAACGCGGCGGCAGGGTCGTGCTCTCCGAGGTGAACCCGAACCGGGTCGAAATTGCCCGCAAACTCGGATTCGACGTGGTCAATCCGGCAGAGGAAGACCTGTCGGCTCGGGTCAGCGATCGAACCGGGAACAAGGGTGCGGACGTCGTCTTCGAGGTTTCGGGCACGCAAGCGGGGGTCGATGCGATGACGGCGTGCGCGGCCACCCGGGCACGGATCGTCATGGTTGCGATCCACGCCCGGAAGCCGCAGATCGACCTATTCCAGTTCTTCTGGCGTGAACTTGAACTCTTGGGCGCACGCGTCTACGAGCCGGAAGATTACGATCAGGCCATCGCGATCATCTCCGGCGGCGAAGTGGATGCGGACACGATCATAACGGATGTCAGCCCGTTGTCCGGCATCCAGGCAGCATTCGAGTCCTTGGAAAGCAATTCGACGGCGCTGAAGAGTCTGATCAAGGTTGGGGATGGCGCATGAACGTTCTTTCTGCATTTGACTTGACGGGGAAGACCGCGCTGGTCACCGGTGCAAGGCGCGGCATCGGGCGCGGCATGGCTGAGGCGCTTGCGTCCGCCGGCGCTGACATCGTTGGCGTTAGCGCCAACCTGGAGCGTGAAGGGTCTGAGGTCGGCGCGGCCGTTGCCGGCATGGGGCGCAGCTTTGCGGCTTACCAGGCCGATTTTGCGGACCGGGCGGCCCTGAACGCGCTTGTTGCAGACCTGGCCCGGGACGGGGTCGAGCCTGACATCCTTGTCAACAACGCCGGAACCATTAGGCGCAAGCCTGCCGCGGAACATTCCAGCGAATGGTGGGACGAGGTGATTGAGGTGAATCTCTCCGCCCAGTTCGTCCTGAGCCGGGAAATCGGTCGCGGCATGATCGAACGTGGCCGTGGCAAGATCATCTTCATGGCCTCGCTGCTGACGTTCCAAGGCGGGGTCACGGTGCCGGGATATTCGGCGTCCAAGGGTGGCGTCGGGCAACTGACCAAGGCTCTGGCGAACGAGTGGGCGGGCCATGGAATCAACGTCAACGCCATTGCACCGGGCTATGTCGCCACGGACAACACCGAGGCGCTCAGGAATGATCCGGCCAGGCGGAAGGCCATCCTGGAGCGCATTCCGCAGGGGCGGTGGGGGAAACCGGACGACTTTGCCGGGCCGGTGGTCTTTCTCGCGTCGTCTGCGTCCAACTACGTCAACGGTGAAATTCTGATTGTGGACGGCGGCTGGATGGGACGATAAGGCCGCGCATTTGAACGAGTTTGTGACGAGTATCTTGCCGTTATGGGCATCAAACCCGGGTTCGAGCGTTCGCATGGCCAAGAGGAGGTCAGGGAATGCTTGGGCAGAACACTCAAGGGAGGAATCCTAGAATGAAACTCACCAGAGGAATGATCCTCGCAGCGTCGGTCGCGGCGCTCACAATCGGGGCCGCGGCCGCATCGGCTCAGACGACGCTTCGGATCCAGACGCATTTCAGCCAGGAGACCCTTTCGGGTCAGATGGCCGAAAAGTACATCGATGACGTCACCACCATGTCGAACGGCGAGATCGAGATCGAGATGTTCTATGCCTCGTCCGTCGTGAAGTCGGCAGAGACCTTCGATGCGGCCGCGACCGGCATTCTCGACTGCGACATGACAGGCGGCTCATACCAGACCGGCAAGAACCCGGCGTTCCAGTTTGCCGGCGACCTCATGGGCGGCTACGCGAATCCCTACCAGCAGATGGCCTGGCTTCTGCATGCGGACGGGCGCGCCACCCTCAACGAACTGTACAACGAGCACAATATGGAGTTCGTGGGCTGGTGGATCCCGGGTCCTGAATCGCTCTCCTCAACCCGCCCGATCCGCGGCGTCGAAGACTTCAAGGACTGGAAGTTCCGTTCGCCTCCGGGCCTGGCAACCCACGTGTTCTCCAATCTCGGGGCCTCGCCGATAGTGATGGACTTCAACGAGATCTTCACCGCTCTTGAGACGGGCATCATCGATGGCGCCGACGCGGCGAACCTGACCAACAACATCGGTCTGGGCCTCTACGACATCGCCAAGCACACCAACTTCCCCGGCTTCCACTCCATGCCGGCCGACCACCTGGCCTGCCGCAAGGATATCTGGGACGCGATGCCGGAGCATCACAAGCGCATCATGATCGTCGCGATCGATGCACTGGCGATGCACAACGCGTCCATCAACGAGGTCAAGAATGCCCAGAACGCGGTCATACTGCGGGAAAAGGGCGTGAACCTCTACGAGTGGTCGCCGGAAGAGCTCGCGAAGTTCCGCGTTGCCGTGAAGGCGGGCTGGGAAGAGTTCGCCACCACTCCTGAAGCCAAGGCGCTTCTGCAAAGCCATATCGACTTCCTGGTCGACATTGGCGCAATGCAGTAGGCGATTGGCGCTTCAGAAAAGATTGGCGGCAGGGCCTTACGGGCCCTGCCGCGATGTTTTCGGGGTCCCATGAAGATCACCCGCATCTCAAGCCACGTCCTGTCCTGCGATATGCCTGACGTGCTCGGGTATTCGCAGCAATACCATTCAAGGCGCACGGCGCACCTTGTTGAAGTCGAGACCGACGACGGTGTCAGCGGCTGGGGCGAGTGTTTCGGTCCGGGAGCGGTGGCACTGGCGAACAAGGGCATCGTCGAGGACGTGATCCGGCCTATGGCGCTTGGCTCCGACCCGCTTGACCGCGACGCGATCTGGCACAGGGTGTACAACCTCCTTCGTGATAACGGTCAGAAGGGAATGCCGCTCCAGGCCCTTTCGGGCGTGGACATCGCGCTGTGGGACATCTCCGGCAAGGTGGCGGGACTGCCCCTTCACAAGCTGATCGGCGGCGCCCACAGGAAGAACGTGCCCGTCTACAGTCATGGCATGATGCTGCGGCCCGAGCCGGCGTCCGAACTGGCAGCGCGATTCCGGGACGAGGCTGCTGCGATCAGGGATGCCGGCTTTGTCGCGGCCAAGATGAAGGTGGGCCTTGGGCCGAAAGATGACATTCGTCTTGCGGAAGCCGTGCGGGAGGGGGTCGGTCCTGACTTCCGCTTCATGGCGGACGCAAACCATTGCTACACGACCAGCGATGCCTTCCACGTGGGCCATGCATTGGAAGAGCTCGGCGCCTATTGGTTCGAAGAACCCGTGGCGCCGGAGGACATGGACGGCTACCGGGAACTGCGCGCCGGCCTCAAGATCAACATTGCGGGCGGGGAAGCGGAGTTCAATCGATGGGGCTGGCGTGCAATCCTGGAGAACAGGGGCCTCGACATTGCGCAGCCCGAGGTCTGTGCGCTAGGCGGTGTCAGCGAGTATCTTCGGGTTCTCGCGCTTTGCCATGCGCATCACACCCCGGTCGTCAACCATGTCTGGGGATCGGCCATTGCCGTCGCGGTCAATCTGCAACTCTTGGCCGCGATGCCGACGATTCCGGGAGGTCTGAACCCATGGGAGCCGATGCTGGAGTTTGATACCACCGAGAACGTCTTCCGTGACGGTCTCCTGACCGAACCACTGGATGTCCAGGGCCAGGTCAGACGGAACGGTGGCAGGGTTGCAATCCCGTCTGGGCCGGGTTTGGGTGTCATGCCCGATCAGGAATTCATCAAGAAATACAAGATCGCTTGAATGGGGGGACGTTGTGAAAGACCAAACAGGAAGCTTGATGGAATGGCTGATACCGTTCTGCTTTGTTGTCTGCGCGAGCTGGGCCATCTGGCACCTGCCAGCATACATCCTCACGCTGGCGCCGCACGAAAACCCTTCGACGCTCGCCCAGGTCACGGCGATTCATGAGACGAAGGACGTGACGCCCGGGCTCCCCGGCCTGTTTGGCGGCGTGGCCGACATCGTCGACTGGGTGGCGCTTGCGCTCATCCCCGTCTTTCTCGTGATCGGCATGCTTGGCGTACGGGTGGCGCACATGGAATTTCAGCACTGGAAGCCTGTTGATCGTGTCGCGCTGTTCTTCGGGCGCGTGACCATGATGCTGATCATCTCGATGACCGGTGTCATGCTTTATGAGGTCTTTCTTCGCTATGCGCTTGAGGCACCGACCTTATGGGCCAACGAACTGACGCTCTGGATCGGTGGGTTCGTGTTTCTCTGCTCAGGCTTCTACGGCATGCAGCAGCGCAGCCATATCCGCATCTTCCTTCTTTATGACGCCGTGTCCCGGCCCTTGCAGCGCACGTTCGACGTCATTTGGACGGCACTCCTCGTGCTGTTCGCGTTCCTTCTGGTCTTTGGCAGCTTCAAGCAGGTGTTCCTGATCAAGTTCTACAAGTGGGAAATGTTCGGCACGGCATTCGATCCCCCGATTCCGGCGACAATCCAGCCGGCGGTCCTGGTCATCATCGTGCTGGTGGCCATCCAGGCCGTGGTTAACGTGATATCGGACTGGAACCTTGAGCCTGAGGTGCACACGGCGGCCGATGACATCGACGAAGACGAACTTGAAGCGATCAAGCGCGCGGTAGGAGACGACTGATGGATGTCGGAACAATTTCGCTGGTCCTGGTTCTGGGCCTCATCGTCCTTCTTGCCATAGGGATGCCGCTCGGTCTCGCGTCGGCCAGCCTGGCGGCGCTCGTGCTGGTCATGAAATTCGAGCCGGCGCTGCTGACGAACCCGTTGAGTTTCGGCGAAGGGCTTCTCACGAAGAATCCGGGCACAGGGCCGCTGTACATCCTGACCCAGAAGATCTTCGACCTGATGACGGAATATGTCCTGCTATCGGTGCCGCTGTTCATCTTCATGGCGGCCCTGCTGGAGCGTTCGGGCATTGCCAAGGCGATGTATGACTCGCTCGACTACTGGCTGTCGCAGGTGCGCGGCGGCATCGCGGTCGTGACCTCGCTCATGGCGGTCATCATGGCGGCCATGTCGGGGATCATCGGCGGTGAAGTCGTCCTTCTCGGCCTCATCGCGCTCCCGCAAATGCTGCGGCTTGGATACAACCAGAACCTGGCGATCGGGACGATCTGCGCGAGCGGCAGCCTCGGCACCATGATTCCGCCGTCGATCGTCCTGATCATCTACGGTCTGATCACCGAGACCTCGATCAAGTCCCTGTTCACCGGCGCCTTCGTGCCCGGCTTCATGCTGGCGAGCTTCATCATCATCTACATCCTGGTGCGCGTGAACCTGAACCCGACATTGGCACCATTGCCGGAACCGCGCGAGAACGACGTTCCGGGCCTTCAGAAGCTCGCCATGTTCGCCGCTTTCCTGTCGATCCTGCTTGCCGGCTTTGCGACGCTCCTGCTTCTGCGGGTCCTGTACTTCACGGTCACGGGCCAGAACGTCCTGGACGCGGGCGAAGACCCCATCGCCTGGGGCATGCCGCACCACGTCCCGTATGTTGCGGCTGCGGTCGCGATCGGCATCGTCCTTGCCCTGTTCGTGTTCGGGCGCGAACAAAGCGCCAGGGCATGGGAGCACGGCAAGGGCCTTGTGCCCCCGTTCACGGTCATCGGGGTCGTTCTGGGCTCGATCTATGGCGGGGTGACCGGAATCACCGAGGCGGCGGGAATGGGCGCGCTCGCGGTACTCATCATTGCGGCGTTCCGGGGCGAGGCCTCGATCGGACTGGTCTGGGACAGCCTGATGCGGACATTGCGCTCGACCGGCACGATCATCTGGGTGACCATCGGGGCTGCGGCGCTGGCCGGTTCGTACACCTTGGCGGGCGGTCCGAGCTATATCGCGAACATCATCGTCGGGAGCGAGATGCCGACGATGCTCGTGCTGCTCAGCATGATGGTGATCCTGCTCTTCATGGGGGCCTTCATGGACTGGGTCGGCATCGTGCTGCTGATCATTCCGGTCTTCCTGCCGATCGTGAAGAAGCTGCCGATCGAGGAGATCGGTTTCATAGGCCAGCTCGAACCGCATTACGTCTCGATCTGGTTCGGCGTGCTGTTCTGCATGAACATGCAGGTCAGTTTCCTGTCACCGCCCTTCGGCCCGGCGGCCTTCTACCTGAAGTCCGTGGCGCCGCCGCATATTTCGCTGACGGACATCTTCCGGGGCTTCCTGCCGTTCATTTGCGTGCAGCTTCTGGCTCTGTCGGTGTTGCTCATTTGGCCGAGCATCGTCACGGTTCTCCTGTAGGTCGGGAGGACCGGATGCTCTCCAGGCAGGATGTCGAGAGGTTCAGGCGGCAAGGGTACCTTGTTGTCGAAGGCCTCGTGGACGTGCACGTTCTCGGGAATGTCCGGGACGAATATGCCGTGCTCATGGACCGTCTCTTCGACCAGTGGCACGCGGAGGGTCTCGTGGATGCGCCGCGTGCCGACATGGACTTCTGGGACAAGCTTGACGCGGCGTATCGCGGCGGATTCGACTGGTACCAGCCTTTCGACATCAGCCTGCCGCATGCGGGCATCACCGAGGAGACGCCTTTTCACTTCGGGCCTGCCGTCTTCGACATGGTCACGGACAGCAACATTCTTGACGCAGTCGAGACGCTGATCGGGCCCGAGATCACCTCGAACCCGATCCAGCATGTGCGCATCAAGCCACCTGAGCGGGCGGTGGCGAAGGATGAAATCCGCGCGCATGTCGTTTCGACCGACTGGCACCAGGACCAGGGCGTCACTTTGCCGGAAGCTGACCAAACCGAATTCGTCACGGTCTGGCTGGCCATCACGGACGCGACCGTCGAGAACGGCTGCCTGAAGGTGGCGGCGGACCAGTACGACGAGATGATGCCGCATTGTCCCAAGGTCCAGACGGCGCTCGCGGATCCGTACGTTCCCGAGATTTCCGTACCGGTTCCCGTCAAGGCGGGGGGTGCGGTGATTTTCCACCCGATGACGCCTCACGCGTCGCTGGCCAACGAATCGGACGGGTATCGCTGGTCATTCGATCTTCGCTACAGCGTCACGGGCCAGCCGACGGGCCGCAGCCACTTTCCGGAATTTGTCGCGCGTTCCCGGAGCAATCCTGCGAGCGAGTTGAAGGATTGGCGGGCTTGGAAGGACATGTGGGAGGGGACACGCCGCCGTCTGGCCAATGCACCGCATATTGCGCAACACAGGTGGGACGAAACCAGCCCCCATTGCGCCTGAGGGTCACACAATTCAGGGAGGAAGTGGCGATGGACGACACGGTTGTGACAGGTTCGGTTCCCAACGAGCCTAAGACGGCCGAGGTTCTGACAAGGGATCAGATAACGTTCTACGCCGAGAACGGTTATCTCGTGCTTGAGGGACGCGTGCCGCCCGACATCATCAAGGCCATTCGAGACGAGATCCGGCGCTTTGAGGATGTTGCTCGCACGATGACCGAATCTGACGAGAAGCTTGATCTCGAGGACAGCCATACGCCGGACGAATCGCGCCTGAGACGGATAAAGCTCCCGCACACGCAGTCCAAGGTCATGCGGGATCTCATGTATTCGGATCACGTCCTCGCTCCGGCGCGCGACCTGATCGGCCCGAACATTCGGCTGCACACGACCAAGCTGAACATGAAAAAGGCGGGCTACGGCGCCGCTGTCGAGTGGCACCAGGACTACGCGTTCTACCCGCATACAAACGATGACCTCCTCGCGGTCGGCGTCCTGATTGACGACATGGGGGAAGAGAACGGCCCCCTGATGGTCTTCCCCGGCAGCCACACGGGGCCTGTCCATGATCATCATGTGGACGGCGTCTTTGCCGGAGCGGTGCTGCTTGAGGCGGTGGGCCTCAACCTGAAGGATGCCGTGCAACTTACGGGCCCTGCCGGATCCATCTCGATTCATCACGGGCGCATCCTGCATGGCTCTGCGCTGAATCGCTCGGACCGACCCCGGCGGCTCCTGTTCTACGAGATGATGGCGGCGGACGCATTCCCGATCATGGGATCGATGACCAAATGGGACGGCATCGCGGACTACGACAGCCGGATGCTGTGCGGCGAGTCGACGATCGAGCCGCGCCTTCGGGACATTCCGGTCCGCATTCCGCAGCCGCAGCCGAACGTGGCAATATCGATCTACGAAATCCAGAAGGGCATGCAGGCCCGCGCATTCGAGACCATCGGTGCCGACGAAGGCTGATCGCACAGTTCGGTTTGCGATCTGACAATGCCCGGATTCGCGGCAATCTCCACAATGGCCGTCCTGATGATGCTGTTCGCGAACTTCATGTTCGCGGTCGTGGATACTTCTTCGAAGTGGCTTCTCGGCGCGGGCTACGTGGCGGTCCAACTCGCGTTCATTCGCTACGCGACACAGTTCGTCATCACGTCCGGCGTACTGGCCGGGCTGCGCGCACGGGGGCTTGCCGCCGCGCGACCGTTGCTGCCGGTCCTTGTCTTGAGAGCATCGCTTCTGGTCGCGTC
>JAJEAC010000090.1 GCA_022824315.1 Silicimonas sp. | reverse complement strand
CGTCGACGACGGCGCGGACGCCTCGGCGATACGGAACGAGCTTGTCGGGAACCTGACCACAGGCGGCGACTACGTGCTGGTCAACTACTCCCGCAAGGCGCTCGGCCAGCCGGGCGGAGGTCACATTTCCCCGCTCGGGGCCTATGATGAAGCCAGCGATTCCTTCCTGGTGATGGACGTCAATCCGAACCGTGCCCCGTGGGTCTGGGTCGCTGCGGACGATCTTGTCGCGGCAATGCGGACCTTCGACACGGTCGAGAACCGTGGATACGTCCTGGTTGCGGAAGGGAATTGATGAGCGTGCACGCATGGCTTGGCCAGCGCTTCCAAAACGCAATCAGCAGCCACCGCCAGTCGCGACGTCCGGATTCAAGGGACGGCACAGGCCGATGCGTTCGGGATTGGCATGCCTGCACGCGAGGGTAGCCTCACCACCGAGTCCGTGAAGGCTTCTTGACCAAGAGGCAGCACGACGCCGTCAAGCAGTCTGGAAAAGTCCCGATCGCAAGGGATTGCGCGATTGGCCTGCGGCCTTCCGTCAGGCCATCTCTCCGATCTTCGCCCTCGCAGCGTGGAGATTGTCGGCCAGGAGCTTCATGGCGGCCATGCGTACGGCGACGCCCATCTCGACCTGATCCTGGATGACGGAATGGTTGATGTCGTCGGCGATGGTGCCGTCGATCTCGACGCCACGGTTCATGGGCCCCGGATGCATGACGATGGCATCGTCCCTTGCATATCGAAGTTTGTCGCCGTCCAGGCCGAAACGGTGGTAGTATTCGCGTTCGGACGGGATGAATGCACCGTCCATGCGCTCCTTCTGAAGCCGGAGCATCATGACGACATCGGCGTCCCTGAGTCCGTCTTCCAGAGTGGTGCATACCTCGACACCCCATCCGTTCGCGCTGGCAGGCATCAATGTCGGCGGACCGACAAGCCTGATTCGGTTCTCCATCTTGCCGAGGAGCAGGATGTTCGATCGTGCGACGCGGGAATGGGCGATATCACCGCAGATCGCAACCGTCAGCCGCCGGAGCCGCCCCTTGGCGCGCCGAATGGTCAGCGCGTCGAGAAGCGCCTGGGTCGGGTGTTCGTGCCGTCCGTCGCCAGCGTTGATCACTGCGCAGTTGACCTTTTGCGCCAACAGGCTCACCGCACCGGAATGCGGGTGGCGGACCACGAGCAGATCCGGATGCATGGCGTTGAGCGTGAGAGCGGTATCGATGAGCGTTTCGCCCTTTTTGACCGACGATGACTGCATGTGCATGTTCATCACGTCCGCACCGAGTCGCTTGCCCGCGATTTCGAAACTCGCCTGCGTGCGGGTCGAATGTTCGAAAAACATGTTGATTTGCGTAAGTCCAGTGAGCGCGGTGTCGTGCTTCACGTCTCGGCGATTCAGGTCAACAAAAGTGTCAGCCAGGTCAAGGAGCGTGGTAATCTCGTCCGGCTCGAGATGCTCGATGCCAAGGAGGTGGCGGGCGCGAAGATTCATGGTTGCTGTATAGTTTGGCTGGCGTCCTCCGAAAAGCCCTTCCGTATGGCGCTCATTCGGTTGGCGAAATGCCCCAAGCCGTTCCCGAAACGCATGCGCGATGACCTTGGCAGTCGGCACGGCCCGGTCCGGTGCCGCAGGCAGTCAGTAGCTGTATGCCGCGAATGCCCGCGTCGCATCCCGGTCCCAGTCGGTCTCGAACAGCCGGATCATTTCGTCCGCGGGCGTCTCGCCTGTCTCAAGGGTCTCCTTGAGGGCGTTGAGAAAATGGGTTTCGTCCGGCAGGAGGCCGTCTGCGCCTTCCCGGGCCCGCGCCTTGAGACCGGCCTCCGCAATCTCGACGACTTCCTGTGCGAGGGCATGCATGGCGATTCCGCCGACTTCGGCGGCAAGGCCCTCGACCGACGCGGCAATTCGCAACCCTTCCCGCACTTCCGCATCCCAGGACCTGAAGATGTCCCAAGCCGCATCAAGGGCTGCCTTGTCGTAGATCAGCCCGACCCAGAATGCAGGCAACGCGCAAAGGCGCCGCCACGGTCCGCCGTCGGCGCCGCGCATCTCGATGAATTTCTTGATGCGTGCCTCGGGAAAAATCGTCGTCAGGTGATCGGCCCAGTCGGACAGCATCGGGACTTCGCCTGGCAGCGCTGGCAGCTTGCCGTCGAGGAAGTCCCGGAAGGACTGGCCGAGGGCATCTATGTAGGCGCCATCCCGGAAGACGAAGTACATCGGCACATCCAGTGCATAGTCCGCCCAGGCCTCGAATCCGAAGCCCTCTTCGAAGACGAAAGGCAGCATTCCGGTGCGGTCAGGATCCAGGTCGCGCCAGATCCGGCTTCTCCAGCTCTTGTGACCGTTGAGCTTGCCATGCAGAAAGGGTGAATTCGCGAACAGTGCCGTGGCAACCGGTTGCAAGGCCAGCGCCACGCGCAGCTTTTGCACCATGTCCGCTTCGGATTCGAAGTCGAGGTTGACCTGCACCGTGCAGGTACGCCGCATCATTTGCGTCCCTAGCGTTCCGACACGTTGCATGTAGCCGTCCATCAGGCGGTAGCGGCCCTTGGGCATGAGCGGCATGTCTTCATGAATCCAGTGAGGGGCCGCCCCGAGGCCGATGAAGCCCGCACCGATTTCGTCGGCCACCGCACGCACCTCGCGCAGGTGCTCATTCACTTCGTCGCATGTCTGATGAATGTTCTCCAGCGGCGCACCGGAAAGCTCCAGTTGGCCACCTGGTTCGAGGGAGATATTCGCACCGCCCTTGGCAAGGCCGATAATGTTGCCGCCCTCGTCAAGAGGTGCCCAGCCATACCTGTCGCGGAGGCCTTCGAGGATGGCCTTGATCGAACGAGGCCCCCCGTAGGGCAGTGGTCTGAGCGTGTCCTTGCAGTAACCGAACTTTTCGTGCTCGGTGCCGATGCGCCACTCTTCCCGCGGCTTGCAGCCCGAGGCCAGGTACTCGACCAACTGCTCGCGCCTCTCGATTGGACCGCCGCCAGTCTGTGGAATGGACATTGCGTTGCTCACGTCGACAAGTCAGGGCTGCTGACTTGCCCGAATTCGCGCCTGTGTCAATCCGGCCTCTTTGCGGCGGCTTCCCAAACGATCTGCTCCCCGCCCGCATCCGGACCCGAAACGCGGATGGCAGCCTCAAGGTCTGCGCCGGGCAGCGCGGTGAGGGCGTCAAAGAGCGCCGCCCCGTTACCCACGTCCCCGGAAATCGTAAGGCGTTGTCCGTGAATGTCGGTGAATTCCCAGAAGAAGTCCGGACCGGCGGAGTTCCGGTTGCCGGCGCGCACCTTGACCCGGACGAGATCGTCGATCGAAATCGCTCCTCCGCCAAGCGAACTGAAATGCGTGATCTGGCGCTCGTCGACCTCGACCCTGCCTGCGCCAGTGTTGCGGTGGGGACGGCGCGCTCTCCGCACGCCCTCGATGAACAGTGCCGCGCATACGAGCGCCGCCGCATAGGACAGGCCCCGAACCAGACCGGTCGTCAGGGCGGCCGCCTGAAGTGAACCGAGCAGGACAATGCCCGAGAGAATCGCTTCCTGCCACCTGTACAGGAAGGCCCTCGCCTCTGGACGGATCATGCTCACGGGATGCCTCCTCTCAAATGCCGGTTTCGCCAGCGCTCCGACAGTTTCCGGAACAAGCGTCCCCGAATTTCCGCGCAGGGTCCAGTCCCGGAACGGTCAAGGCCGGACAGGATGTCAATGGGGGTTGCAAAGAAAGGTTGGTGCACGGGAAGCGCCCAACCATCATCGGACTTTCGTGTGGAACATCACGCGGGACGCAGATCGGCTTTCGCCCTGCTCGATCTTTCGACCGCCCAAACGTCGCCATGCCAATGCACAACGTCGCGATGTTGACGGGTCAGTGAGGTTGCCAATGCAAACGCCTCTCGCCGTCCAGCTGCGCCAGTCCCCGACGCCTGTTGCCACGGCAACGATTCCATGCCTTCAGCGTCTTTGCCAATGCACAACGTCGTGCCGCGAGAGCGGAACATGGAAAGGTGCAATCCTCTCTTTGCAAGTCCCTTGTCATTCAATGCCGGCAGCGGCCATTGCCAACATGTCAATGCGGAATCGGATCCGCGTCACGTCCAGTCGCCCAGGCTTGATTGCCAGAGCGTCATTGCCGCGACTGCAGCCGTGTCTGCGCGCAGCACGCGTGGTCCGAGCGAGACGGAAACCACCTGCGGCATCGCGCCGATCATGCGGCGTTCCGCCTCGGAGAATCCGCCTTCCGGGCCAATCAGGATGGCCCAAGGGCCAGACGGTCCCGAAAGCGTGGCTCCCTTGCCCGCGAACATCTCGTCGCAGAACATCAACTTGCGGTCCGCGGGCCATGTTTCCAGGATTCGTGCGAGCGCCGACATCTCGTCGACACGGGCCACGCTGGTTTCCCCGCATTGCTTTGCCGCTTCAATGGCATGGACTTGAAGCCGATCTCTCCGAATCCTCTCGGCGACGGTGAACTCGGTTCGGACCGGCATGATGCGGGCCGCGCCCATTTCCGCGGCCTTTTCCACAATAAAGTCCGTGCGGGCCTTCTTGATCGGTGCAAAGAGGAGCCAAAGGTCGGGCGGATTCCGCTGGGCGGCGCTTTGAACGCGACACGTGAGGACCCCGCCCCGTTTCCCGGCGCTTGCGATTTCCGCCTCCCACTCACCGTCACTGCCGTTGAAGACGGCGACAAGATCGCCGACCGCGAGACGCATGACCGAAAACAGGTAACGTGCCTGGTCACGCGCAAGCGCGATCGATTGTCCCTCGCCCAGCGGGTGCTCTACATATATCCTGACTTTCGTGCGCTTCATGGCAGGGAGCATATGACCGAAGGACCACCAGACGGACAAGTGGCCGATGCGGTTCCGGGCAACTGGGTTGATCGCTGGGCGCCGTTGGAAACGCGCCCTTACCTGCGGCTCAGCAGGGCGGATCGGCCAATTGGAACCTGGCTTCTCCTGTTGCCCTGCTGGTGGGGACTTGGCGCGGCATCACTGCATCAGGGAACGCAGATCCTGCAGCATGCCTGGATCGGAATCGGGTGCGCCATCGGGGCATGGTTGATGCGGGGGGCCGGATGCACGTGGAACGACATTGCTGACCGCAAGTTCGATGCCGAAGTGGAGCGCACCCGTTCGCGGCCAATTCCTTCGGGACAGATCTCCGTGACCCGGGCAGCAGCCTGGATGACCGTGCAGGCGCTGGCGGCGTTGCTGGTCCTCCTGACATTCGGGAGTGCGGCCGTCCTCTTGGGTCTGGCGTCGATTGTCCTGGTGGTGATCTATCCGTTTGCCAAGCGGTTTACCTGGTGGCCGCAGGTATTTCTGGGACTGGCCTTTAACTGGGGCGCGCTTCTTGCCTGGGCGGCGGTAACGGGGACGCTCGCATGGCCGGCTTTGGCAATCTACGTCGCCGGAATTGCCTGGACCCTGTTCTATGACACCATCTATGCCTTGCAAGACCGGAGAGATGATGCAGTTGTCGGCGTGAAGTCGACGGCGCGGCTTTTTGGCGCTGAGACAAGACGCTGGCTGAATCGCTTCCTTGTCGCGTCAACTGCCATTCTCGGCATTGGCCTCGTCGGCTCCGCCCGGCTTGATGAAGGCATTCTGCAGCCGGGATTCGTGCTGGCCGGAACGCTCGCGTTTGGACTGCATCTGGTTTGGCAAGTCGCCCGGCTGGAAGTCGGCAATCCTGAGCGATGCCTGAAGCTCTTTCGGGCAAATCGCGATGCAGGGCTGATTCCGGTGCTCTTCCTGTGCGTGGCAACGTTCCTTTGATCGATTGCGCGAGATGGAGCCGAAGATTACAAGGGGGATCATATGCGAAAGTCGGATGTTTTGATTCTGGCGTTGCGGTCACGATGGAAACGTGGCAAGAAGATCGCGCATGAGGGCGCGGCATTGCCTTGCCGATCTCAGCAACAGAGTTGGAGTGCCACAGCCCTGCTGAACCGCTCCGCTGAAGGGGCAAACATGACGAGGCGTCCGGGATTGGCGCATCTGCACGGCGAGTAGCGTTGGCGTTGGCCACTTCAATGACCCGTGAAATCAATGCGAAGTCACGATGTGACTTTCGTATTTAATTCCCGCTACAAGGAACCATGACCTTCCGGCGGATCGTCTCTCGCCTGTGCGCCATTCCGCATCTGCTGGCGTTGGTTGCGGGAGCAGGTCTGTGTCTTGCGGCAGCGGTCTGGACAAGAAATCTTGTCGAGGCACGGACTCTGCGGAGCATCGACGCCGGGCTGTCGCAATCGGGCCATGCGTGGACAGTTGTCCAGGTCGATGGCCTGCACGTCGTCTTGAGTGGCGTTGCCCCGGACGACGCGACGCGATTTGCCGCGCTTTCCACGGCAGGCCGCGCCGCAAGTTCCGCGCGCATCACGGACCGCATGGAAGTTGTCAACCCGGTGGCAATCCAGCCTCCCGAGTTCTCGATCGAGATCCTGCGGCACGATGGCGGCGTTTCGCTTGCCGGCCTTGTGCCGTCTTCCATGGATGTCGAAAGCGTCGTGTCGACGATCCGGGAACACGTGGACGACGCGCCTGTCTCGGACCTGCTTGGGCTCGTTGACTTCGAACCGGCTGACGGATGGTACCGTGCCGTGACATTCGGCGTTGAGGCGCTCGCGGCGTTGCCACGTTCGAAAGTGTCGATCACGGCGTCGCGGGTCGCAATCAATGCCGTAGCCAAGGATGCCGACGACAAGCGGAGGCTGGAACGGCTGCTGCGACGGGATGCGCCGACGGGCCTGGAGCTTGCCTTGAACATCTCGGCGCCGCGCCCGGTCGTTGCGCCCTTCACGCTAAGGTTCCTGATCGACAGAGGCGGCGCGCGCTTCGATGCCTGCACCGCTGACAGCGAAGCGGCGCGGGACGCGATCCTCGAAGCGGCCCGAAGCGCGGGACTTGGTGACGGCGCGACATGCATCCTGGCACTCGGTACACCCTCGACCCGATGGGGCGAGGCCGCGGTGGCGGGCATCGTCGCCGTGGCCGAGCTTGGCGGAGGCACGTTCACCATGTCCAATGCCGATGTCACGCTGGCGGCGGAGGCAGGCACGCCGCGTCCACGATTCGAACGTGTCTCGGCAGAGCTTGAAGTAGACCTCCCGCCGGTCTTTTCGTTGAAGGCGATTCTGCCCGAGGAGGTCGAGCTGGACGAAGAGGGCCCGCTGCCGGAATTCATGGCGATTCTGTCCCCCGAAGGTCATGTCCAGATTCGCGGCAAGCTTGGAAGCGAGTCGACCCGGGCGGCAGTCGAGAGCCTTGCCGTCGCCCATTTCGGGGGCGATAACGTCCACTCGGCGACCAGGCTGGATCAAGACTTGCCGAGCGGGTGGACGCAGCGCGCGCTGGCAGCGCTGGAGGCGATGCAGTTTCTGAGCAACGGGGTCGTAAGCGTGACGGTCGACAAGGTCACGATTTCCGGCAATGCGGCATTCGAGGGTGCGCAGTCTGCAATTGCGCGCGTTCTTTCGGACAAGTTGGGGGTTGGCGCGTCCTACGAACTCGGTGTCACCTATCTTGCAGTCAGCGAACCACAGATTGATTTGCCGACGCCAGAGGAATGCATGGCGCGTGTAAACGAGGCCGCTGAACAAAAGAAAATCACGTTCAATCCGGCATCCAGCACGTTCGAGGACGATGCCGTGGAAACCATCGATGCAATTGCGGGCGTTCTCCGCGAGTGCGAAGGAATCAGGGTCGAAATCAGCGGCCACACCGACAGCCAAGGTCGCGAGACCATGAACCAGCGGCTAAGCCAGGCGCGTGCGGACGCGGTTCTGAATGCGATCCTGGCGCGACGCGTGCTGGGTACCGGCCTGGTTGCCAAGGGCTACGGCGAAAGCCGGCCCGTAGCGACCAACGACACGGCAGAGGGGCGGGAAGCAAACCGTCGGATCGAGTTCCGCCTGATCGGCGGACCAGAGGACCAGACGAACTCGTCCGGGTCCGACGCGGAGAACCTGAACGATGAAGTTATCGAAGCAAGCGACGGAGGAGGCGCAGAATGAGCGGAAACGAGTTCATTGCCGCCACGGCGGTCATCCTGTTCGTGACATTCCTTGCGGGCTGGTTCACCCGCTGGCTGGTCACGCGGCTCACGCAGTCCACGCTCTCCGACATGAACGAAGTGGAAACGCTGGTGCAGGCGCTGCACGAGGCCGAATTGGAGCGGGACAATGCACAGGAGCTGCTTGCGAAGCGTGAGACGGACCACAGGACCGAGATGAACCAGGCTTTGGCCGAGCTGAACACGGCCATGGATGGCCTCCGTGACTCAAGGCGCGAGGCAGAAGAGCTTCGGGCGTACATTGAGCGGGCGAGCGGTCAGTCCTGATGCGCGTGACCGCTTGATGCAGGGCGGCATCGCGTCGGCATGGCAGCGAGACCGAAATGCCGGGGTCGCGGCACCGACGCGTCGCGAGCGCAGAATGAGTGCTTCCATGGCCGTCACAGCGGCCAGACGATCAGGATCATCGGAACCGCGACACCAATGACCAGGAATTCAAGCGGCAGACCCATCCGCCAGTAGTCGCCAAAGTGATATCCCCCCGGCCCAAGGATGATCGTGTTGTTCTTGTGCCCGACAGGCGTAAGGAACGCGCACGATGCGGCGACCGCGACCGCCATCAGCCACGCGTCCGGGTTTGTTCCCGTGGCCGCTGCAACGCCCAGCGCAACCGGCGCGGCGATCAGCGTCGTCGCGACGTTGTTCAGAAAATCCGACAGGGTCATGGTCACGATCATCAGCACGACAAGTGCGACCCAAGCCGGGAATCCTTGCGTGGCCGTCAGGATTTGCCCGGCGATCAAGTCTGCCCCGCCGACCGCCTCGAACGATTCGGCAAGGGGCACGAGGCTTGCAAGAAGAACGATGACCTTCCACTCGATTGATTCGTAGACCTCGCGGCCCGTGACGAGCCCGACGGCGACAAAGCCGACCACCGCTGCGGCAAGGGCGGCCGGCAGGGGCACCCATCCGGTCACGGCGCAGGCAATGGCGGCAAGGAAAATGCCGACCGAGAGCCAGGCCTTCGAGCGCTGTACGACTGGCGTCTCGCGGCCCTCGAGCGGCAGCACGCCCATCCAGTTTGCGGCCGCGGCGTTTCGTTCCGGCGTGCCCAGCAGCAGGAGGACGTCGCCTGGCCTGACGGCAAGCAGACGAACCCGATCACGGAAGCGTCGGCCGTTGCGCGACACGCCCAGGAGCGTGACCGCATGCCGGTGAAGCAGCTTCAGGCTGCGCGCCGTCCGACCCGCGATTCGCGCCCCTTCCGGCACGATGGCCTCGGTCAGCACGAGGCCGCCGGAAGCCAATGTTCCGGCGTGCTTTTCCGAACCCGCAAACTCAAGCTCGCCTTGGCCCATGAACGCCTCGATCGCGCCAGGCTCACCCTCGACGACGATGAAGTCGCCGGGCCGGACGTCTTGCCTGGTCGCAAAGCCAGGCTGGCGACGCCCGCCGCGGACGATCCCGAGCACGTGCACGTCGTGCTCGTCGGCAAGCGGATAGAAGCCTCCCACCGTCTGGTTCGTCTCTTTGAAGTTCTCGCCAACGCGCAGTTCCGCGACGTAACGGCCCTGCCCGAGTTCGCGCTCGTTGCCCCAAGCACCGTCCCGTTGGGGCAGCAGCCGCCAGCCCAGAAGCGCCACAAACGCGATTCCGGCGGCGGCGACCGCCAGTCCGACAGGCGCAAAGTCGAACATGCCGAACGGTGCGCCAAGCGCTTCCTGGCGATATCCGGCAATGACGATGTTGGGAGGCGTGCCGATCAGCGTGATCATTCCGCCCAGAATCGTGGCGAAGGAGAGGGGCATCAGGGATCGGGAGAGGGCGCGTCCGGCTTTCGTTGCGGTTTCGGAATCAAGCGGCATCAGCAACGCGAGCGCGGCAACGTTGTTTATGACCGCGGATATCCCCGCACCGACGACAGCCATGACGGCGATGTGCGTCGGCAGGGGGCGTTCGCTGTCAAGAAGCCTGGCGGCAAGCTTCTCGATGGCGCCAGATCCGATGAGGCCGCGCGAGACCACCAGGACCAACGCTATGACGGCCACGGCGGAATGCCCGAAGCCGGAGAACATCTCCTCACGTGGCACGAGTCCGATCATGGCGGCCAGAACCAGCGCCCCGAAGGCCACAAGGTCATACCGGATGCGCCCCCAGGCCAGCAAGGCGAAGAGCACGACAAATATGGCGAGAATCAGGGCCTGGTCTTCAGGCAACTCAAGTCACCGCATCGGACAGGCATGTACAGATCCGTTGCACGGCAAAACCGTATCCTGCCGTCCCGCACCCGACGATGACCGCGTCGGCGCGCCCGGAGACGTAGGAGATATGCCGGAACGCCTCGCGGGCGTGGATGTTCGAGAGATGCACCTCTGCGACCGGACCCTCGAACATGTTGAGCGCGTCCAGGATGGCGATGGATGTGTGCGAATAGGCGCCTGGATTGATGACGATGGCGGCGCAATTGTCGCGGGCCTCGTGAATCCAGTCCACGAGCTCGCCCTCGTGGTTCGACTGGCGCAGTTCGGTCTTGCGGCCGAATGGCGCCGCAGCCTCCGCGCAGAGACGTGCGACATCGTCAAGCGTCTCGGTCCCGTAGATTTCGGGCTGCCGCGCACCCAGCATGTTCAGGTTCGGGCCGTTCAGGATCAGGATCGTCTTTGCCATGTGCCCTCCTAACCCAAGTGAGCGGGCTTGGACAATTGACCGCCGACGATTTCACGAAGAGCGCGTTGCAGCGGTGAGACGGCCGGCCCCTTCCGGACCCCGGAGAAAGCGGACCAAGCCTTGGGATTGCGTTCGCGCGGCCGGAACTTCCATGGATCGGGACTGCTGTCGCCTATGGGACCCTGAAATGTCCAGAGCCACAAAATATACTGCCAAAGTGGTGACATTCAGGCCCGAAACGCCTATATCTTGTTCCAAGGCAGCGAGGATGGACGGCATGGCATTGGCCGCAGAGGCGACGGAAGAGTACCGTGCCGAATCGATCAAGGTTCTCAAGGGATTGGAGGCGGTCAGAAAGCGTCCCGGAATGTATATCGGGGACACGGATGACGGCTCGGGCCTGCATCACATGGTGTACGAGGTCGTGGACAACGGCATCGACGAGGCGCTTGCCGGGCATGCCGACGAGGTGACGGTCACCCTGCATGCCGATTCGAGCGTGTCGGTGACGGACAACGGACGGGGAATACCGGTCGACATACATGCGGAGGAAGGCGTGTCCGCCGCCGAGGTCATCATGACCCAGCTCCATGCCGGCGGAAAGTTCGACCAGAATTCCTACAAGGTGTCTGGCGGCCTCCATGGCGTCGGCGTCAGCGTGGTGAACGCGCTTTCGGAGTGGCTGGAGTTGCGAATCTGGAGAGACGGCAAGGAGCACTTCGCCCGCTTTGAAGGGGGCGAAACCTGCAAGCACCTGAAGGCTGTCGGAAGCGCCGACGGTCGGCACGGCACGGAAGTGCGGTTCCTGGCTTCCCGATTGACCTTTTCCGATCTCGACTACAGCTTCAAGATCCTGGAGAGCCGCCTGCGCGAACTGGCATTCCTGAATTCCGGCGTTCGCATACGGCTTCGCGACGAACGTCCGGCGGAGCCCCAGGTGAGCGAATTCTGCTACGAGGGCGGCGTGCGCGAATTCGTCCGCTACCTCGACCGGTCGAAGACCCCCCTTGTCAGCGAGCCGATTTTCATTTCGGGCGGACGCGACGGCATCTCGGTCGAGGCGGCTCTTTGGTGGAACGACAGCTATCACGAGAGCGTTCTTCCGTTCACGAACAACATTCCCCAGCGGGATGGCGGCACCCACCTTGCGGGGTTCCGCGGCGCATTGACGCGCACGCTCAATCATTATGCGGGCACCTCGGGCGTGGCCCGGAAGGAAAAGGTCAGCTTCACCGGCGACGACGCCCGCGAGGGCCTCACCTGTGTCCTGAGCGTCAAGGTCCCGGATCCGAAGTTCTCGTCCCAGACAAAGGACAAGCTGGTCTCATCCGAGGTGCGCCCGGCCATAGAGGGTTTGATGAACGAGCGTCTTGCCGAATGGTTCGAGGAGAATCCCGGCCCGGCAAAGCTGATCGTCACCAAGATCGTCGAGGCCGCCCTTGCCAGGGAGGCGGCACGCAAGGCGCGCGAGATGACGCGGAAGAAGTCGGCGCTCGATGTCGCGTCCCTGCCGGGCAAGCTGGCCGATTGCCAGGAAAAGAACCCGGAAAAGCGCGAGATATTCCTCGTCGAGGGCGACAGTGCGGGAGGTTCGGCAAAGCAGGGTCGTGCCCGGGCCAACCAGGCCGTGCTGCCGCTGCGCGGCAAGATCCTCAATGTCGAGCGCGCCAGATTCGACCGGATGCTCTCGAGCCAGGAAATCGGGACGCTGATCACCGCCCTCGGCACGGGCATCGGACGCGACGAATTCGACATCTCGAAGCTTCGGTACCACAAGATCATCATCATGACGGATGCAGACGTGGACGGCGCCCATATCCGGACACTGCTTCTGACCTTTTTCTTCCGGCAGATGCCGGAGACCATCGAGGGCGGATACCTCTACATAGCGCAGCCGCCGCTCTTCAAGGTCACGCGCGGCAAGTCCGAGGTCTATCTGAAGGACCAGGCCGCCCTGGATGATCACCTGATCGAGCTGGGCGTTGACGGTGCAGTCCTGCGGCTGGCAAGCGGCGAGGACATCGTGGCAAAGGACCTGCTTCGCGTCGTCGAGGAGGCTCGCCAGGTGCGCCGGGTCCTCATGGCCTTTCCGGCCCACTATCCGCACACGATTCTCGAACAGGCGACCGTTGCCGGAGCGTTTCTGGAAGACCGGGTCAACTCCGACCTCCAGGGGACGGCGGATGCCGTGGCGCGGCGCCTTGACCAGGTGGCGGTCGAATACCAGCGGGGCTGGCGGGGACGGATCACGCAGGATCACGGCATCCGGCTGACGCGCATGCTGCGCGGGGTCGAGGAGGTCCACACGCTCGACGGTGCAGTGTTTCGCTCCGGAGAGGCGCGTCGGCTCGGCACGTTCACGAAGGCGCTGCAGGAAGCGTACGGTGAACCCGCGACGTTCATGCGACGCGACCGCGACGCGCCTGTCCACGGCCCGCTCGATCTTCTGGCCGCGATCCTTGACGAGGGCGAGAAGGGCTTGAGCCTGCAACGGTACAAGGGCTTGGGCGAGATGAACCCGGACCAGCTCTGGGAGACGACCCTTGATCCCGAGGCACGCACTCTCCTCCAGGTGAAGGTCGAGGACCAGGTCGAGGCCGACGATCTGTTTTCCAAGCTGATGGGCGATGTCGTCGAGCCCCGCCGGGAATTCATCCAGCAAAACGCGCTCCGCGTGGAACATCTGGATTTCTGAACGCGTTCGGGACGCGAGGCAACGCCGCGCCATCTGGAGCGTAGCGTCACGGTCCACACGACCCTGACAGCGTGTTCGATGGAGCGGACGGCCACCCGACTTGCAGTGGGCGGCCGCCTTTTCGGCGCGCGTCAGTTCGCTGCTTCGCGCGCCAGTTCCTTTCCGGTTTCCTGGTCGACCATCTTCATCGCCAGGCGCACTTTGCCGCGATCATCGAAGCCCAGGAGCTTCACGTAGACCGACTGGCCTTCCTTTAGAACGTCGGACGGATGGCCCAGGCGGCGGTTTTCGATCTGGCTGACATGCACGAGCCCGTCACGCTTTCCGAAGAAGTTCACGAAGGCCCCGAAGTCGACGATTTTCACGACCCGGCCCTTGTAGATCTTGCCTTCTTCCGGTTCGGCCACGATGGCGTGGATCATTTCATGAGCCTTCTTGATGGCCTCCCCGTCGGGCGAGGCGATCTTGATGACGCCGTCGTCGTTGATGTCGACCTTGGCGCCCGAGACCTCGACGATCTCGCGGATCACCTTGCCGCCGGACCCGATGACTTCCCTGATCTTGTCCGTCGGGATGCTCATGGTCTCGATGCGCGGAGCGTGGATGCTGAAGTCACCCGCCGACGACAGGGCCTTGTTCATTTCTCCAAGGATGTGCATCCGGCCCGCCTTGGCCTGATCGAGCGCCCTTTCCATGATCTCGGGCGTGATCCCCGCCACCTTGATGTCCATCTGCAGCGACGTGATGCCGTTTTCGGTTCCAGCGACCTTGAAGTCCATGTCGCCAAGGTGGTCCTCGTCGCCCAGGATATCCGTCAGGACGGCGTAGGAGCCGTCCTCTTCCAGGACGAGGCCCATGGCCACGCCAGCGACGGCCGCCTTCACCGGCACCCCGGCGTCCATCATCGACAGGGACGAACCGCAGACCGTTGCCATGGACGACGAGCCGTTGGACTCGGTGATTTCCGACACGAGGCGGATCGTGTAGGGGAAGTCCGTTGCACTGGGCAGGACCGCCTGGAGGGCGCGCCAGGCAAGCTTGCCATGTCCGATCTCCCGACGTCCGGGCGGTCCGACGCGACCCACTTCACCGACCGAATAGGGCGGGAAGTTGTAGTGCAGCAGGAAGTTCGAACGGAAATTCCCGTGCAGGGCGTCGACGATCTGCTCGTCGTCTCCGGTGCCCAGCGTCGTTACGATGAGCCCCTGCGTTTCCCCTCGGGTGAACAGCGCGGAGCCGTGGGTGCGGGGGAGGAGTCCCGTCTCGCAGGCGATCTTGCGGACTTCGTCGGTCGTCCTCCCATCGATGCGGCGTCCGTTCGTGACGACGTCGCCACGGAGAATCGAGGATTCGAGCTTCTTGAGAGCGGTTCCGAGATTCGGATTCTGAAGTTGCTCGTCCGCCAGCCTCTCCTTGATTGCGGCCCTTGCCGCGCCAACCGCGGTCACGCGCTCCTGCTTGTCGAGGATGGCGTACGCGTCACGCATCTGCCCTTCGCCGGCGGCCTTGACCGCCGCGAGCAGCCCGGAGATGTCAGGTGGCGTGAACTCGAACGGCTCGTTGGCGGCTTCCTCCGCAAGAGCGATGATCAGGTCGATGACGGGCTGTATCTGCCCATGTGCAAAGGTCACCGCGCCAAGCATCTCGGCTTCCGACAATTCGTAGGCTTCGGATTCGACCATCATGACCGCTTCTCGCGTTCCGGCGACCACGAGGTCGAGGCGCTGCTCGGGATTGTTTCGCAGGTTTTCCATGTTCTCGACCGTGGGATTGAGAACGTATTCGCCGTTTGCGAAACCCACGCGACAGCCGGCGATCGGGCCCATGAACGGAGCGCCCGAAAGCGTCAGCGCGGCTGAGGCTGCAATCATGGCGACGATGTCGGGATCGTGGACGAGGTCATGCGAAAGCACGGTGCAGATGACCAGGACCTCGTTCTTGAATCCCTCGACGAACAGCGGCCGAATCGGACGGTCGATCAGGCGCGAGGTCAGCGTTTCCTTTTCGGTCGGTCGCGCCTCGCGCTTGAAGAACCCGCCGGGCACCTTGCCGGCGGCGTAGTATTTCTCGTTGTAGTGGACGGTCAGTGGAAAGAAGTCTTGTCCTTCCCGCTGTTCCCGGGCGAATGTCACGTTTGCCATGACCGTTGTTTCGCCGTAGGTGGCGACCACCGAGCCATCTGCCTGGCGGGCGATCTTGCCTGTTTCCAGCGTCAGCGTATCATCGCCCCACTGGATCGATTTCGTCACTTCGTTGAACATTTTGGTATCCTGTGTGAGATCAGGAGGCCCTCCTCCTGTCCCGTTGAAATGGCGGCCCCATTGCCGCCGACCCCAATCCTCATGCATCACGCCGGAGTCAGAGCGTCACGTCTCAGATGCGCGGGCCTTACAGCACTAGCCGGGAATTGGAAAGAGAGAGCGTCCGTTGCGACGAACACGTGTTTGGCATCCGAATGGCGTACCGGGCAAGGAAATGCGTCCCGGCATCCATAGTTGCGACCGGATCAAGGTTGCCCATGATCGTGTTGACGACGCGTCGTTCCGGCCGTTGGTACCTGCCTTCTTTCCAGATCTTGTTCGACGATCGGGACGTTGCCGCAAACGCCGCGCAGAAGCCGCACCGAAGGCTTTCCTGCATTTTCATGCCTGTCGCGGGTTCCGTCGACGTCACGTGTGTTGGGTCTTGGGCCAACCTCCGCGCCTCGGGCGCGGTTTTCCGGGCGCGAACTTGCCCCGTCGGTCCGACGCAAGGCGGCGAGGCGCCTCCGCGAACGGGAGCCGGGGCGGAACCGCGCTGCGGGTCTGGCCGTGGTTCGCGGGGAACGTTGGCAGCGGTCAAGATGATCGTGTCCGGATGCTTCCGAACCCGGAATCGTGCCGAGGCCAGGTGCAGGCTCTCAAGCTGCCCGAGTTCGGTGACGGCACTCGGAAACAACGCACTCGTTGCCGTCAATCGTCAATATCGCGCTTGCCGGAACGGCCGCCAAAATGATACGGCTGCAAAATGCCCAGTCCGCCCCAGAGAATTGGCGAGCAGTTGCGGCCAAGTCGGAAAATCGTTGTGGCGTACTGTGAGTGAAATTCTCGTTGTAGGCATAGCGGTCGTGGATTTCGTCTTCGCATTGGATGCGTTTCCCCGGCGTGCCGCCAAGTACCGCGCCGATGCGGCAGAATGCGTCGGGGGCGGTTGTGCCGCAAACGCGGCGGTTGCCATAGCGCGACTTGGAGGCAATGCCATGTTGTGCGCACGGTTGGGAGATGACTCTCTTGGCGATCTTATCCTGACGGATCTTGGACTCGAAGGCGTCGACACGACGCTGGTGAACCGCGCGCCCGGCGCCAAATCCTCGTTCAGTTCAGTCTATGTGGATCAGACGGGTGAGCGGCAGATCGTGAACTTCCGCGGCAGCGGTTTGGCAGAGGAACCGGATTGGCTGGAAAATGCCCCGAAACCTGACGCCGTATTGGTTGATTCCCGCTGGCCCGCAGGGGCGATTCGCGCGCTTGAGCTTGCGCGCGCTTGGGATGTGCCAGGCATCGTGGACGCGGAATCGCCGGCCGAGGAAGCCGTCCTCGCGCGGGCAAGTCACGTCGCCTTCTCGCGCGATGGGCTCATGTCCTTTGCCGGCGACCAGCAGATCGAGGCGGCATTGCATGCCGCCGATGAGCGCCTGCCGGGATGGGTCTCGGTCACGGACGGCGGAAAGGGGGCATTCCGCGTGGACGCAGGCGGGATGAAACATGCACCTGCTTTCCCTGTCGAGACCAAGGACACGCTCGGCGCGGGCGATATCTGGCACGGAGCCTTCGCGCTCGCGCTTGCGGAGACATCGGACGAAGGCCATGCGACGCGGTTTGCCAACGCGGCGGCTGCACTGAAATGCACTGAGTTTGGGGGTCGCAAGGGCTGCCCCGACCGCGACGCGCTGCAACGATTTCTGAAGGAGAACACGTGACGGATTTGGCCCATCGCAAGCAGGGTGGCCTGGGCCGCATGGCCGAGATATGCGGCATTTTCAAAGTGACGGTGGTGGACAGGCGCCCGCCGACCAAGGGCGCCATCACGGCTCGTCACGGCTTTGCACAGGCCACATTCTTGCGCGACTCACGGGGGCTGCGATGAAACTGGGCATACTCCCCCTTGGCCGACCGACATTCGATGTTTCCTTTGCCGAAGACAACCTCGCTGCGATGCTGTCAGCGCTAGATGCAACGCGCCACGAGATCATTGGCCCCCGAGAGCTGCTGTTTGACGAGGGTGCCACGCGCGCGGGCATGGCCGAGTTGCAGGCGTGCCGCGTGGATCAGGTTCTGATCCTTCAAGTGACCTTTACCGATGCCTTGATGACCGTGGCGATCGGCGCGGGCTTTGATCAGCCGCTGTCGATCTGGGCCGTCCCCGAACCGCGCAGCGGCGGGCGACTCAGGCTCAATTCTTTCTGCGGGCTCAACCTTGCGGCCCATGCGCTGGGGCTGAACCACCGGGAATTTGGCTGGCTCTATGCCGATCCTGCGGGAGAGATCGGAGCAGACTTGACTGCGCTGCTTCGTGGTGCGCGCCCGGCAAGAGATCTGCCCTTGGGTGCCGTACCTGCGCCAACGCGCGAGGGCGAAGCCATTGCAAGGGCAATTCGGGGGCGACGCATCGCTCGGATCGGCGACCATCCCGTCGGGTTCGACACCTGCGCTTATGACCCGGGCTCGCTCAAGGCTCTGGCCGGCGTCGAGGTTGATGCGGTGGATCTCGATGACCTGTTTGCCGCCGCCCGTGCAGCCACATCCGAGACCGCCAACGCACTTCGCGTCGAAGTCGCCGGGCAGCTGGATGGGCTGGACGACGTGGACCAGGGCGAACTCGACCATTCGCTGCGGCTGAAGGCCGGGCTGGACGAATTGCGCGGGAAGGGGCGCTATGACGCCTTTGCCATCCGGTGCTGGCCCGAGACCTTCACGGAATATGGTGGCGCGGCCTGCGGGCCAGCGGCGATGATGGGCGCGGTCTGCGTACCCTGCGCCTGCGAAGCCGATGTCTACGGTGCGCTGACCCAATTGATCCTCTTGGAGGCGGCGCAAGCGCCCGTGTTCCTGACCGATCTGGTCGATATGGATGTTCGCGACAATACCGGCGTGGTCTGGCACTGCGGGCAGGCACCGCTCTCCATGCGCGATCCGGAGTGTTCTGCCAAAGCAACCGTGCACACCAACCGAAAGCAGCCGCTGCTCCTTCAATTCACGCTCAAACCCGGCCCCGTTACCTTTCTGCGGATCAGTCAGGCCAAGGGTCGCCCGAACTTGGTGCTGGGATATGGCGAGATGCTGCGCCGCCCGATGGCGTTTACCGGCACCTCGGGAGTGGTGCGGTTCGAGCGTGAGGCTGGCGCGGTACTGGATGATATCATCGCCTCAAGGCTTGAACACCATATGGCGTTGGCTTACGGCGATCACCGCGCGATGTTGCGCGGCGTGGCCGGAGCTCTGGGTCTGCCGCTTCTGGAGCTTTGACATGAGCAAAGGAAACGGTCCGAAGGGTATGGGCATGCCGGTGCCTGGAACGACATCGATCCGGCGGGGCTTTGCGGCCGGCCCACGCGCACATTTGAAGGCATCGCGCATAAGCCGTAGATCTGGCATGACGCAAACCATCACCAAGGTCTTGCCTGGGCAATGCTGCGCCACGGCAATACCTGTCGCCAGCACAGGCGATTTTTCTTCTCAAAGGAAACGACATGAGCGAATTCAACGGCTTGATGCTTGAGGCCAACTTGATTGGCGGGGCTTGGACCGGTGCCGATAGCGGTTCAGCAATCGATGTGACGAACCCCGCGACGGGCAAGGTTATCGGAACCGTGCCGAATTGCGGTGCCGAAGAAACAGGGCGCGCGATCGGGGCCGCGGCAAGGGCATTTGACAGCTATTCCCGCAGCGATCTTTCGCAGCGCGTGCGTTTGCTTCAAGACCTGCACGACGCGCTGATGGACAATCAGGAGGCGCTTGCGCTCTTGTTGACCTCGGAGCAGGGCAAGCCCCTCGCCGAGGCGCGGGGCGAGATTTCAATTGGTGCAGCCTATATCCGCTGGTTCGCCGAGGAAATCCGACGTGCCAATGGCGAGATCGTGCCGTCGCCAACGCGTGACCGGCAGCTTCTGGTGACGCGCCATCCCGTGGGCGTCGTCGGTGCAATTACCCCTTGGAATTTCCCGTCTTCCATGCTCGCCCGCAAACTTGGGCCTGCGCTGGCTGCCGGCTGTACGGTCGTGGCCAAGCCGGCTACCGCGACGCCGTATTCCGGTCTGGTCTGGGGCAAACTGTGCCAGGACGTTGGCTTTCCTGATGGTGTGGTGAATATCCTGACCGGTTCCGCCCGCGCCATCGGCGGGGCGATCATGGACAGCCCGACGGTGCGCAAGGTCACCTTCACCGGCTCGACGGAGGTCGGCAGGACACTCATCCGGCAGTCGGCCGACACGGTAAAGAAAGTGTCGATGGAATTGGGCGGCAACGCTCCCTTCCTGGTGTTTGACGACGCCGATCTCGACGCGGCCGTCGAGGGTGCCATGATCGCCAAGTACCGCAACGCAGGACAGACATGCGTCTGCACCAACCGGTTCTATGTGCAGGCAGGGGTATACGACGCATTTCTCTCCAAGCTGAAAGCCGCAACGGCCGCACTCGTCGTGGGCAGTGGCGTCGAAGAGGGCGTCACGCAGGGTCCCCTGATTGACGATGCCGCGGTCCGGAAGGTTGAAGAGCTGATTGCCGACGCGACCGGGAAAGGCGGCACCATCATCCAGGGTGGGCGACGCCACGGCATTGGCGGTACATTTTTTGAGCCCACGACGATTGCCAACGCAACGCAGGACATGCGCTTTGCCACCGAAGAGATCTTCGGCCCGCTTGCGGCAGTGTTCCGGTTCGACAACGAAGAAGAGGCAATTGTAGCCGCCAACGCCACCGAATACGGGCTCGCCGCCTATGCCTACACGCGCGATCTTGGCCGGGCATTCCGGCTGAACGAAGGACTGGACTACGGCCTGATCGGCATCAATTCCGGGCTGATCACCACCGTCGAGGCACCATTTGGCGGGTTGAAGCAAAGCGGCATGGGCAAGGAAGGTGGACGCCAGGGTCTCGAAGACTATCTCGAGACCAAGTACATGTGCGTGGCGGGGCTGAACGCATGATCCTGATCACCGAGTTCATGGACGAAACGGCGGTGGAGCGACTGAAAGCGGCGCATCCAACCAGCTATGCCCCTCGGTTGGCAGACCGGCCCGAGGAGCTGGTCGCCCGAGTGGAAGGCATCCAGGCGTTGATCGTGCGCAATCGTACCCGGGTCACCGCCACGCTTCTGGACGCGGCATCCAGGTTGAAAGTGGTCGGACGGCTGGGCGTCGGGCTCGACAATGTTGACCTTGACGCCTGCAAGGCACAGGGTGTCGAGGTGATCCCGGCCATCGGCGCCAACACTCTGTCGGTGGCCGAATACGTGGTTACGAACGCGCTGATTTTGCTCAGGGGCGCCTATCAGGCCAATGCGCGCATGTTGGTCGGCGATTGGCCGCGTGCAGATTGCTCGGGGCGCGAGGCATCGGGGCGGCGGCTGGGGCTGGTCGGATTTGGCGCAAACGGGCAAGAGACCGCGCGGCTGGCGCGGGCCTTGGGCATGCAGGTCATCGCCTTCGACCCGATGCTCCCGCCTGAACACCCCGCATGGCAGGGCACTCTAGCGGCCAGTTTGGACGACGTCATGGAGCAGGCGGACGTGATCAGCCTGCACGTCCCGCTGACCGATCAAACCCGCCATTTGATCGACAGAGACCGGCTGGCACAGATGAAGACTGGCGCCGTCGTGATCAATGCCGCCCGAGGCGGCGTGGTCGATGATGCCGCGCTGGCAGAGGCCCTGCGTCAGGGGCAGATCGCCGGCGCGGCGCTTGACGTGTTTGAGACCGAGCCTTTGACAGGGGACGCAGCGCAAATCTTCGCAGGAATTCATAATCTTGTCCTGACGCCGCATATCGCCGGCGTCACCAAAGACAGCAATGTCCGCGTCAGCGACATGATCGCAGATCACGTGCTGGACCGACTCGCATAGGAGGACCGATGCCCGGGGAATTGCCTGCCTGAAGCTCGATTGATCAGATGCCGCTGGCGGTGACGAATTTGCCACGGCTTCAAGCAACGGCAAATTGCCGATCGCCTTTTCCCGTTGGAAGTCCGGGTCTTCCTCGCGCTGCCAGTTCGTTGCGTCGTGGCTACGGTCGCAGAATTGTGCCGTTGCGTTCGCCGGAGGGACTTGTCAGGTAGCAGGCATGGACCTGGATCAACTGCCACCCGCGTTTTCCGGCCCCTCGGCATGGATCGGCCGCGCGATGCGTGACCGCGCCGATTGGATCGTATCGCTGACCGAGGATCAGGTGGACGAGATCGAGGTCGCGGCGCGACGGTTCCTTTCCACCGGCGGCGATCCGGGAGAGATCAGGGCGGAAGACTTCCCCTTGCCGCAGCTTTCCGGGCGCCTCGCACAACTTCGAGACACCCTCCTGCACGGCCGCGGATTCGAGGTGATCCGGGGTCTGCCGGTCGCCGGCTACAACCAACGCCTTGCCGCAACGATTTTCTGCGGAATCGGCGCGCATTTGGGCAAAACGCGTTCGCAGAACGCGCAAGGGCATGTTCTCGGTCACGTGCGCGATCTCGGGGCGAGTCCGGATGACCCGAACAGCCGGATCTACCAGACCCGTGCGCGGCAGACGTTTCATACCGACAGTGCGGACGTCGTGGGGCTTCTTTGCCTGCGCGAAGCCCGGGAAGGGGGCGACAGCCTTCTTGTGAGCGCGGAAGCGATCTACAACAGGATGCTGGAGGCGCGGCCCGATCTGCTGGCCTTGCTCTTTGACCCCATCGCGACGGATCGTCGGGGCGAGGTTCCGGAGGGGATGAAGCCCTATACCGAAATTCCGCCCCTATCATGGCACGAGGACCATCTGACGGTCTACTACCAGCGGCAGTACATCGACAGCGCCAGCAGGTTTCCGGACGCGATGCGCCTGACGCCGGAACATGTCGAGGCGCTGGACATGTTCGACAGGCTGGCAAACGATCCGGATCTGCACCTCTCGATGCGGCTGCGGCCTGGCGACATGCAATTCGTCTACAACCATGGTCAGCTTCACGACCGAACAGGTTTTCTGGACTGGCCGGAACCGGAACGGAGACGGCATCTTCTGCGGCTTTGGTTGAGCGTGCCGGGCGATCGCCCCTTGCCGCCCGTGTTCACCCAGCGCTACGGCTCGATCACGATCGGCGATCGCGGCGGCATCGTGACTCCGGGGACAAGGCTCCACGCTCCGATCGACGTTTGATCTTCAGACTCTGTTTTCCTCGTACTCACTGCAGCCGTCGACAGGTGGCCAAGCCTTCTTCCAGGTAGTCGGGCAGAAGCGGTGTTCCAACGAGATGCTCCGCCGTGCGCCGGTCATTGTGCTGGCTGAACGCCAAGTGCTTCGCCACGGCCCATCCACATGATGGCGACGAGATCGATCTGGGCTCCGTCAGACAGGTCCGAGACGAAGGACTTCAATTCGGGTTCAACCGGATCCGATGGCCGGTCCTCGAGAACGGCAGCATCGATGCCGTCATCATCGGGCGGCGATGCATCAGGGTCGGAAGATGCGGTCTTGACGTCGAACTCGCGCGACTTGGCGATGATGAAGCAGACCGTGTCAAGCGGCACGCGGATGTCGGGCAGGTCGCTGTCAGGCGTTTTGTCGGCTGAGCGTCATGGAAACGGCCCCCTGAATTACATCCAGACCGCCAAGTATCCGGGCGATTGCGAATGCCACGGTTCAGTACAGGTCAGGCATGGCGAATGTCGCGGCACGCCCGCGCCCGCCGGTGGCGCCAATTCCGGGCTGCAGCCGTGCGTCAGCGGCGAAGGCCAAGTCGCTGAATGAGGTCCTGGTAGCGCGACTCGTCCTTGCGCTTCACGTAGTCCAGGAGCTTTCGGCGCTGCGCGACGAGTTTCAGGAGGCCCCGGCGCGAATGGTTGTCCTTCTTGTGGGTCTTGAAATGCTCGGTCAGGGTCGAGATCCTAGATGACAGGATGGCAACCTGAACCTCGGGCGAACCGGTGTCGCCTTCTTTCGTGCCATATTCCTTGATGACACGTGTCTTGTCTTCGGCGGTGATCGACATCGGGGTCTCCTTTTCGGGTCATGGCGCAAGCCGGGATGTCGTCCAGCAGGGCCCGTGGAGGTCGGATGCGCGCATATAGTCGGCGCCACGGCGGATGGAAAGGTCTTTCTGCTCGCAACCCTTGATTCATTCCGCAACGAGCGCAATTGTCGTGACGCTGCCCGAAAACGGCCCAAGTTGCCGTGAATCGTTCATGGCACGAAGCCTGACACGCAAACGTCAATTAACGCGATGATCCGACTTCGACTTCGTCATGTCCCCGACATGCATGCCCGAATCTACGAAACAAGGCAGGAAGAAGCGAGTTTACCCGGTCCTTTCCTGCGAATCTATGCGTTGGTTGCTTGATCATGAGCCAGTCGCAAGGCCGTCCAGGGTTCAGGGGCGCATCCAGCCGCACTGCAGCGGTTCGAATTGCCACGTAGCCGGCGATCCTCAACCATCAAGTCCGCGCCATGGCGTGGGTCGTGACCGGTAGGGGACATAGAGTGGATGTCGGGGGTGCCCTGATCTGGTCACGCCAAGGGCAAGCAAGGGCCTCGGCGACGCGAGAAGGAGTTCGAGCACCGACCGCCCCTGTCCGCGATGTGCGCCGTGAATGCCCCAAGCGCACAGGACGTCGTCGGCCCAGTCAACGGCGTCGAGAATGAGCACCCTGTTGTCCGGTCCTTCGGGCATGGGTGCGCGCTTGAGCCGTGACGGATCGGTTTCGCGGAGGGCAAACAGGTTGCAAGCCCGGAACCCGCCGTAGCCAAGCAAGCGCGCGCGCCGCTCGCAACGTTCGATAGTGGGATCGTTCGCGATTTCGGTCGCCGTCGACGGATTCAGCATGATGTAGAGAAGACGGCGGTCGTCGTGATCCCAGATGCGCGTCAGTGAATAGCGGTACCTGTAGCACGCCGAATAGACCGCCTCGCTGACCCGATGTCCGTCGTCGTGGCGTCGCGTCACGAGTTTCATGATCGGAACACGCGATCAGGATGAAACTCGCCCGACATGTAGGTGCCGATGGCAACAGGATGTCCCCGATGCGCCGCCCAGCACCTTTCGCCGAAAGCGGCATCGGAGGCGAAGACCAGTCCCGGGTTGCCGTTGCGAATGCGGGCGGCCGCTTCCTCCGAGACCTGGACTCGCGCCAGATTCGCAAGGCCGGTTTCGAGCGGAAGGATCAGTTCGTCAATCTCCGGGGTCCGGGCCAGCGCCTCGATCCGGTCGAGCGCGACCGCGCGGTCGACATCAAAGGGTCCGGACCATGTGCGGCGCAGCCGGACAACGTGAGCTTCGGTGCCGAGCGCGTGGCCGAGATCGCGCGCGACGGAGCGTACATACACTCCCTTGCCGCAGACCATTTCGAGGGTGACATGGTTGGTGTCGGGCCGATCGACCAGGCTGAGGCTTTCGACATGGACGGGTCTTGGCGCGACCTGCACGTCCTTGCCGGCCCTGGCCCGTTCATACGCGCGTTCCCCGTCAATTCTGATTGCGGAGAACGCGGGCGGAACCTGCTCGATGTCGCCTTCTAGGGTCGCAAGCGCGGCCTGCAATGCTTCGTCGTCGGGCCGCACGTCAGATGTGGCGATGACCTTGCCTTCCGCGTCATCCGTGTCCGTCGCCTCGCCAAGGCGTATCGTGAACGTGTAGGCCTTTGATGCATCGGTGACGTAGGGAATTGTCTTCGTGGCTTCGCCGAGCGCCACGGCGAGCAGGCCGGAGGCTGCCGGGTCGAGAGTCCCCGCGTGCCCGGCCTTCCTTGCATCGAGCGCCCACCGAATCTTGTTGACCGCCGCCGTCGATGTGGGTCCGGGTGGCTTGTCCACCGGAAGCCAGCCGGAGATGTCGCGCCCCTTCTTCCTCCGTGCCATCTGGATTCCTTTCCGAAAGGGCAGGGTGCTAGCCCCGAAGGTGCGAGGCTGTCAATGGATCCGATAGGGGACGTCGGCAAGTCCGTGCGCCGCTTCCGGCGGACGTGCTGAGCCGCCCATGCGGGTGTGGAACGATAGTCTCTTCCCTTGCGACGGAACGGTCTTCGCGATCCCGTCGCAGCGGCGCCTACCTCACGACGCCCAGGATCGGCCCCATGGGCAGGCCGAAATCGTGACGCCCGATCATCGGCGCGTACAGGCGGGAGACCTTGCCGTCGAGAAAGAGCGCGTCAGGGACCTTGAACACGTCGCGGAACAGCCGTGCAAAGCGGTGAAAGTTGACGGGCTGGTCCGAGATTGCGACCAGGATGCGCCCGTCTTCCGTCACTCCGATTCCGTTGCGGATGAAGCGGGACGGCGAGTCGGCGAGGAAGCGAGGGTGAAGCTGTCCGTCGATGACAAGCATGGGCCCGGACTGGGTGGCAAAGCTGCAGGAGGCTCCGGATTGGACAAAGCTCCGGGATTCGACGATGCCTGCAGTGCCTTCGCCCAGGCAGAGAATGCCGTTCGGAAGGAGCCCGAAGTTACCGGGTCCGTCACTGGTGACGATCGGCGCGAGTTCCATCCCGTCCTCGACATATAGACCGACCGGGTCCCGGTTCGGATGGTACATGCCGCCATTCATGGCAAGGACCAGATGACGGCCTCGGGTGTCAACATGTGTCGCAACGTTGTCAAAACTGCCGAAAGGCCTGCCGTCGGCGTCGTTCAGAAACAGTCGGACGTCTTCCGCCGCCGGATCGATCTCGCAGGCCGTGAATGGCACGTTCTCGAAGGCCAGGCTCCAGCAGTCCGCGGCGAGGGCGCCCGTGCCCAGCGCAGCGTTAGTCAGGGTCAAGATCGCGGCGAACGTTTTCATTGGCGAACATGGCACGAGTGTCATCAAGGCGGTCGAAAGTTTCGTCAATCCGGAACCGGATTTCCGGCGAGAACTTGAGTTGGAGCCCCCGGCAGACGATACGCCTGATGTCCGAACGATTGCGACGAAGGGCGTCCAGCGCCTCGTCCCGGTTGTTTCCGCCCAAGGGCAGTATGTATGCTGTCGCCACCTTGAGATCTGGAGAGCAGGTGACTTCGCCCACGGTGATTGAAATGGAATTGAGTTCCGGGTCGTGGACATCGCCCTGGATCAGGACGTCGGAGAGGCGTCGCCGGATCAGTTCTGCGACGCGAAGCTGACGCTGGGAGGGACCTGGACCGTCATGAAAGCGGGAACGTGGCATGCCCCGCATCTAAGTGCTGGCGAGCGGGCGGGCAAGCGCGTAAGGAGATCGGTAAACGGAGGTTGGACATGACGAGTCTGCCAGGTGTTGTCATTGCAGGCGTTTCGGGCCGGATGGGCCAGATGGTTCTGGCAGAAGTGCTGGACTCGGGCACGTTAAGCTTGGCCGGAGCCACCGAACGGCCCGGGCATGATTGGATCGGGGCAGATGTGGGGGAGGCCACGGGAAGATCCGCCCTCGGCGTGACCGTCACCGATGATCCTATCGAGGCGGTCGTGAACGCCCGGGTGGTGATTGACTTCACGACGCCTGAGGCGACGGTCGTCCTTTCCGCGCTCGCGGCACAGGCAAGATGCGTGCACGTGATCGGCACGACAGGCCTATCGGAAGACGACCTGAAGAGGATTGATGCCGCAGCCAAGCACGCAACCGTCATTCGGGCAGGCAACATGAGCCTTGGCGTCAATCTCTTGGCGCAGCTTACGCGTAAGGTTGCGGCGGCGCTCGACGAGGATTTTGACATCGAGATTGTCGAGGCGCATCACAGGCACAAGGTGGACGCGCCTTCGGGCACTGCGCTCATGCTGGGCGAGGCCGCGGCGGAAGGTCGCCGCGTATCCCTGGGCAGCGTTTCCGATCGTGGCCGTGACGGCATGACGGGTGCCCGGCAACGGGGAAACATCGGATTCGCCGCATTGCGGGGCGGTGATGTCGTGGGCGAACATGACGTGATATTTGCCGCGGATGGCGAGCGCATCGTGCTGCGCCATCTTGCGACCGACCGCTGCATCTATTCCCGGGGCGCGCTGAAGGCAGCCGTCTGGGGTCTCGACCGTGCGCCCGGAAGCTACGACATGCTGGACGTGCTTGGGCTCAAGTGATCCGCGCCGGCAGGACACCGACAGTGCGAATCCGGCGAGGCGGGATGCCCGAATGCACGTGACGGCGTTCCGAAGCGACGGCGAGAGCCGATTCTGCCTCGCTGTCATATGGCAGCGAATTCGGGATCGAGTTAGGAGTGGCGCATGAATTCAGCTGGCTATTGGCTCGGGATCGACCTGGGAACCTCTGGCGTCAAGGCGCTCCTGATGAATGCCGGGCAGGAAACCGTCGCGTTGAGCCAAGCGGAACTCGAGGTGTCCCGCCCCAAGCCTGGCTGGTCCGAGCAGGACCCTGGCCACTGGTGGGACGCGACCAAGGCGGCTCTTGACGACCTGACCGGCACACATCGGGAAGAGGTGGCGCAGGTGCGCGGCATTGGTCTTTCGGGGCAAATGCACGGCGCGACGCTTCTCGATGCGGGAGACCGGGTGCTGCGCCCCTGCATTCTGTGGAACGACGGGAGATCGGAAGCGGAGTGCGCCACGCTGGACGCACGCGCCGACTTCTCCGGTATTGGCGGCAACCTGGTCATGCCGGGCTTCACGGCACCCAAGCTCGAATGGGTGCGGATCCACGAGCCGGATGTCTTCGAAAGGGTGGCGAAAGTGCTGCTGCCCAAGGACTACGTAAGGCTGTGCCTTGCCGGCGAGCATCTTTCGGACATGTCCGACAGCGCGGGAACGCTCTGGATGGACGTGGGCGGCCGCCGCTGGTCGAGCGAGTTGCTGGATGCGACGGGTCTTTCGGAAAACCACATGCCGGGCCTTGTCGAAGGATCGGAGCCGGCAGGTCGGCTGAGGCCTGAACTCGCGGATCGTTGGGGCATGGCGGTTCCGCCCGTGATTGCCGGTGGCGGAGGCGACAACGCGGCTTCGGCAGCTGGCGTCGGCGCGGTTGCACCGGGAACGGGATTCGTTTCGCTTGGCACCTCCGGTGTGCTGTTTGTCGCCACCGACGGGTTCGCCCCCAACGTGAACGCCGCCGTTCATGCCTTCTGTCATGCAGTTCCGGGCACGTGGCACCAGATGGGCGTGATCCTTTCAGCGACCGACACGCTCAACTGGCTGGGTCGCGTAACCGGGCGTCATCCTGCTGACTTGGTTGCAGGAATCGACCCGGCGCGACCTGCAGGTGAGCCGCTCACGTTGTTGCCGTATCTTTCCGGGGAGCGAACGCCGCACAATGATGCCGGTGCACGCGGCGTTCTGGCTGGAATGAGTCAGGCAACGGACGTCGACGACTTGGCACGTGCCGCGATGGAGGGCGTGGCCTACGCAATTGTCGATTGCGTCGAAGCGCTGCGCTCGGCTGGCACCGTTCCGGACCTTGTCCATGCCATCGGCGGCGGTGCGCGGTCCCGATCCTGGGTCCAGATGATCGCCAACGCTTCCGGAATGCCGCTCTCCACTCCGAAAATCGGCGATTCCGGTGCCGCCTTTGGCGCCGCGCGTCTGGGCATGGCGGCGTCCGAAGGCGGTGATCCGCAGGACGTCTGTGCGCCGGCCAGCATCGAGTGCACGATTGAACCGGATCCCGGCATGGCGAACTATCATGCAGACAACCTGGCGCGGTACCGCGCGCTCTACGCGGGAACCCGGGCCACGATGTCCGGACCGGTCGTGCCGCAGCGCAGCGATTGACTTTGCCATGGCGCGGGGGCAGAACCGCAGCCGTACTATTGAAGGGATCCCACTCATGAAGAAGATCTTTGCGAACGCGACCGAGGCGCTCGACGGGCTCCTGCGCGACGACATGCTGATTGCCGCTGGAGGGTTCGGCCTTTGCGGAATTCCTGAACTCCTGTTGCAGGCAATTCAGGACAGCGGCGTCAAGGGTCTCACATTCGCGTCGAACAATGCCGGCGTTGACAATTTCGGAATCGGAATCCTGCTGGAGACCAGGCAGGTCAAGAAGATGATGAGTTCCTATGTCGGCGAAAACGACGAGTTCATGCGACAATACCTGTCAGGAGAGCTTGAGATCGAATTCAATCCCCAAGGCACCCTTGCGGAGCGGATGCGCGCTGGTGGCTGCGGCATTCCCGGCTTCTACACGAGAACCGGTGTCGGCACGCAGGTCGCCGAGGGCAAGGAGCACAAGGATTTCGGCGGCGTATCCTATGTCCTGGAGAGGGGCATTTTTGCCGATCTATCCATCGTGAAGGCCTGGAAGGCGGACGAGACCGGAAACGCGGTCTTCCGGAAGACCGCGCGCAATTTCAATCCGCCCGCCGCCATGTGCGGGAAGGTCTGCGTGATGGAGGTTGAGGAGATCGTGCCTACGGGCAGCCTTGACCCCGACCACATCCACCTGCCCGGAATTTACGTGCACCGGCTGATCCAGGGGGAGCACGAGAAGCGGATTGAGCAGCGCACGGTGCAGAAGAAGGAGACTGCGTGATGCCTTGGGACAGAAACCAGATGGCGGAACGCGCCGCCAAGGAACTCGAAGACGGCATGTACGTGAATCTCGGCATCGGCATTCCGACGCTGGTCGCGAACTATGTCGGTGCCAAGGACATCACGCTCCAGTCCGAGAACGGCATGCTTGGCATGGGACCGTTTCCGTTCGAGGGCGAAGAGGATCCCGATCTCATCAACGCGGGCAAGCAGACGATCACCGAACTGAAACGCACGGCGTATTTTGACAGCGCGCAGAGTTTCGGGATGATCCGGGGCGGCAAGATCGCTGTCGCCATCCTCGGAGCGATGGAAGTCAGCGAAGCGGGCGACCTGGCGAACTGGATGATTCCCGGCAAGCTCGTCAAGGGGATGGGCGGTGCCATGGATCTCGTGGCGGGCGTTGGCCGCGTGATCGTCGTCATGGACCACACGAACAAGCACGGGGCGTCGAAGCTGCTGAGAGAATGCACCCTTCCGCTGACCGGCAAGGGAGTCGTGGACCTGATCATCACCAATCTCGGCGTGCTCGAAGTCGGTCACAAGGGGCTGCACATTCTCGAGACCGCGCCGGATGTCAGCCGCGACGAAATCCGGACAGCCACCGAGGCGGCCATCGTCTGACCACGTGCCGGGCAGGACGGGCGCGGATTGCGGCAGGGTTGCGGCGGACGGTCGAGGCATCCGCAAGGTCCGGGGACAGGGCTGGGTGAAAACCAGACTTCTTCGGCCAGAGGCGGGATCGCGTCGCGCATGCCGGCCTGCATCGGTTCTCTTGGTCAACGGGAACCTGGCAGTTTCGGGCAGCCGGGCAAGCTGGCCTGCCGAGGGGCGCATGCGGAATTTTCGGAATTGCCGCTTTTGCCGATCAGTCGTACTTGATATCCTGACCCATGACCCGGACGGCATCCTGAAGATGCCGCAACAACTGCAATCGGAGAGGAAAATGGACGGAAACGACGCCCCTGGGAAATGCCCTGTCATGCACGCGACCTTCGGCGCAAGATCGAACCGCGACTGGTGGCCGAACCAGTTGAACCTGCGCATTCTGCATCAGAATTCATCGCTTTCCGACCCCATGGGCCAGGCCTTCAGCTATGCGGAGGAGTTCAAGAAGCTCGACCTGAAGGCACTGAAGCAGGATCTCCATGACCTGATGACCGACAGCCAGGACTGGTGGCCGGCGGACTACGGTCACTACGGACCGCTGTTCATCCGCATGGCATGGCACAGCGCGGGAACCTACCGAACCGGTGACGGCAGGGGCGGCGGGTCGTCCGGCACGCAGCGCTTCGCACCGCTCAACTCCTGGCCGGACAACGGCAATCTCGACAAGGCCCGGCGGCTTCTGTGGCCAATCAAGCGGAAGTACGGAAACGCGATTTCCTGGTCCGACCTCCTGATCCTGGCCGGAAACTGCGCAATCGAGTCCATGGGTGCCAGGACATTCGGATTCGGCGGAGGTCGCGTCGACATCTGGGAGCCGGAGGAGGATATATACTGGGGTGCCGAGGACACCTGGCTGGGCGATGACCGCTATTCGGGCGACCGGGATCTCGAGAACCCGCTGGCAGCGGTCCAGATGGGCCTGATCTATGTCAATCCTGAAGGGCCGAACGGCAATCCCGATCCCGTGGCAAGCGGTCGGGACATCCGGGAGACTTTCGCCAGGATGGCAATGGACGACGAGGAAACGGTGGCCCTGGTCGCCGGCGGGCATACTTTCGGGAAGGCTCATGGCGCGGGCGACCCCGGCCTTGTCGGTCCGGAACCGGAAGGTGCGCCGATCCAGCAGATGGGGCTGGGATGGAAGAACGGTCACGGCTCAGGGAAGGGTGTCGACGCGACAACGAGCGGCATCGAGGGTCCCTGGACATCGAATCCGATCCAGTGGGACATGGGCTATTTTGACGTGCTGTTCGGATACGAGTGGGAGCTCTCGAAGAGCCCGGCCGGCGCGCATATCTGGGTCGCCAAGGGCTTGAAGGACGAGGATCATGCGCCCGAGGTCGACGGATCCGGCGAGAAGGTCACGCTGATGATGACCACGGCAGACATGGCGATGCGCATGGACCCCGACTACGAGAAGATCTCGCGGCGGTACCACGCAAACCCGGAGGAATTCGCAGATGCCTTTGCGCGCGCTTGGTTCAAGCTGACGCACAGGGACATGGGACCGCGCGTCTGCTACCTTGGCCCGGAGGTGCCGGATGAGGACCTGATCTGGCAGGATCCGATCCCTGGGCCAGACCACGATCTGGTCAATGCGGCCGACATTGCCGAACTCAAGAAGCAGATCCTTGGGTCTGGCCATTCCGTTGCCGAACTTGTCTCGCTGGCGTGGTCTTCCGCATCGACCTTTCGGGGATCTGACAAGCGCGGCGGGGCAAATGGCGCCCGAATCCGGCTGGCTCCCCAGAAGGACTGGGAGGTGAACGGGCCGCTGCTGCCTGTCATCGAGTCACTCGAAAGGATCAGGGACGGCTTCGGACGACCGGTGTCCCTTGCCGATCTCATCGTGCTGGCCGGCTCTGCCGCGATCGAGAAAGCGGCCTCTGACGGCGGCAACCCCGTGATGGTGCCGTTCACTCCGGGACGGGGAGATGCGACGCAGGACCAGACCGATGTCGAGAGCTTTTCCGTGCTTGAACCCGCGGCCGACGGGTTCCGGAACTACCAGAAGGCGCAGTACGCGGTTTCGGCGGAAGAACTTCTTGTCGACCGTGCCCAGCTCCTGACGCTCACGGCGCCGGAGATGACCGTTCTTGTTGGCGGCATGAGGGCGCTTGGGGCAAACCATGGCGCGTCGCCCCACGGGGTCTTGACGGAAACGCCCGGCAGGCTGACCAATGACTTCTTCGTCGCGGTCACGGACATGGGCATCGACTGGGCGCCGGTTTCCGGTGACGAGGGAGTGTTCGAGGGCCGCGATCTTTCTGGAGGCGGCGTGCGCTGGACGGCAACGCGGGTCGACCTGGTCTTTGGCTCGAACTCGCAGCTTCGTGCGCTGGCCGAGGTCTATGCCCAAGACGACAACGGCAAGAAGTTCGTGGCTGATTTCGTCGCGGCTTGGGTCAAGGTCATGGACGCGGACCGCTTCGACCTGAACTGAGCCTAGTCGAGATCTTCGTCTGATCGCCGGAGCGCCTTGGTCGCGCTCCGGCGTTTCTTTTGTTCGAGGCGCTTGCGCCTTTGGCTTCGCGGCACAGAGGTCTTCACGCGCGGCCTCGGCTTGGCGAGCGACCGCCGGATCAGGTCTGCAAGCCTCGCGCGCGCAATGGTGCGGTTCCGGGCTTGGCTCCGGGTTTCCGAAACCTGTATCACGATTGCTCCGTCCCGTGTCCAACGCCGGCCGGCAATGTGCTCGAGCCGCCGCTTCGCAGATTCGGGCAGGGACGGCGAGCGCGCCGCTTCAAAGCGCAGTTCCACGGCCGTCGCGACCTTGTTCACGTTCTGCCCTCCCGGGCCCGAAGCGCGAACAAACTGTTCAGTGATTTCCCAGTCTCCGAGTTCGATGTCAGCCGTGATCCACACCAGGTTTGCTCGCTTCGATGATTCAGTCCGTTCCGGGTCAGGGCGTCGCAGGATTGCGACTTCTCGGGAAAGAAGAAGGGTCGCCGACGAGGCGACCCTTCCGAGTGTCTTGGAGATGGGCCAGTTAGGGACCGGTCAGACCGGCGGCCCAATCAGGAGTGCTTTTGCGAAGGGCCTGCCCTTCAGCGGATGGGTCTCCCGACTGTCCGGACACCTCTCTCCAATATCTCTCTGGACACTGGACCACCTCCTTTCGCCTGTTTCGGTTGCGCGGAGGTTGGCACGGAATCTGCCGCTGTCAAACTATTTTGCGTCCTGCCCGCCCAGATTCTCGACGATGATGCGAAATGGCACCAGTGCCAGAACGGCAATTCCAAGCTTGACGCCCCAGTCGGCCAGCGCAAGCGACACCCAGAGCGGCAGCGCGGGGCCAAGGCCCAGCAGCGGCAGGGCGTCGTTTGCCCAGCTCACGTCGTTTCCGGGCTCGACGAACGCAAGCCAAGCCGAGAACGCGATCGTGAAGAAGATTGCCGTGTCGACCGCCGAGCCGATGAGTGTGGAAACGAACGGTGCGCGCCACCAGACCCCGTCCCTCAGCCTGTCGAATACGGCCACGTCCAGCAGCTGCGCGGTCAGGAAAGCCAGCCCGGACCCGATCGCAATTCGCCATGTCACAAGCGGTCCGAATTCTCCCGCGATCTGTGTTCCGACAACGGAACAGATCACGCCGACCGCAAAACCTGCCGCCACGACCCTTCTGGCCATGGCAGCCCCGTAGAGCCTGTTCATCACATCTGTCACCAGGAATGCCAGCGGATAGGTGAACGCGCCCCATGTCAGCCACTGACCAAACAGGAACTGCACAAGGATGTTGGATGCCACGACGATTGCGGCCATGCAAATGATGCCGGGCAGGATGCGGGACATGTGACGGATCCGTTTTTGCAAGGTAGCGGAGACTTGGCTCCCGACGGCGGGAACGCTGGGCCAATATCGTTCAGGTGCCCGGAGGTCAAGCGACCCGGAACGCAGCCCGGCAAGTATTGCAGTCGGCCGGGCCAGTCCTTGGAGTTGGCGAGCGACCTGCCGCGAGGCTCCCCGTCAGTGCGTCAGCGTTGCCGCGCATTGATCCGGCAGGTCGCTGAGCACGTACTCCTGGCGCGGCTTCGGGGGCGGCGCGTCCGGGTCCGGCGGAGGCGGGTTCAGGATGTCGTTGACCCAACGCTCTGCATCGGCGCATCCGTCGCCCTCTGGCGGTGGTGCCTGGTTCACGCAGTCCGTCGCATTTTGCGGGCAGGTCAGCCGCACATGGAAGTGGTAATGATGGCCCCACCACGGACGGATTTTTCGCAACCAGCGCCGATCGCCTGTCTCGTCGTTGCACATCTGAACCTTTGCGCCGGGAAACACGAAGATTCTCGCGACACGTTCGTCCCGGGCGGCGGCACGCAGGATCGCGTGGTGCTGGGGCGTCCAGTTGTCGTTGACGTAAGCTCCCTTGGCCCGCCTGGTCGAAATGGATGACAGATCCTCCCGCTCCTGTCGCGAAAGGTCGAGCCGATTCGGCGGCAGCATCCAGATGTCAACATCAAGCCCGATCTGGTGGCTGCGGTGTCCGGACACCGGGCCGCCGCGCGGTTGCCCGAGATCACCTACATATAATCCCGCCCATCCATCCTGCGTCGCGGCGAAACGCGTCAGCTCCTTGATCATATCGATCAGTTCTGGATGGCCCCAGTTCCTGTTTCGTGACAGCCTCATCGCCTGCCAGGTTGGTCCTGTCTCGGGCAACTCGCTCGCTCCGGCAAGGCAGCCGCGTGCATAACTGCCGATGGGCGCGCTGCTTTCGGGTGACGGCATCTTCTTTGCAGCGAAGAGTTCCTTCGCGATCGGTTCGGCGGATGCAGGGGCGGAAAGCGCGCATGCGGCGGCGACAGTCTTGAGAATCAGGTTTTTCATTTTTCTGCTCGATCTCCGTTAGGGTCGGTCCATTTTAGCAGGACGGCACCTGCAGCGAAAAGTGCAATTATGGGCGTCATGCCCAAGGCCACGCTGCCGCTCAGGGCAGTCACGATTCCGATCAGTAGGGGTGCAAGAAATGACGTCGCCCGACCCGCGAGCCCGTAGAGGCCGAAGGCTTCCGTCGCCGTGTCCGGGTCGGTATGGCGCACCATGAGCGTGCGGCTTGCGGCTTGCAGGATGCCTCCGAGGCCGCCGACGAGGGCTCCACACGCCATGAAGATCATGTGCGGGAGTTCTTGGCACATGGTGTCGGGGGATCCGCAAAATGTCGCGACGGGCAGCCCGAAGATGCTGTCAGGGCGTACCGACATGATCGTGAAGCAGACCACGACAAGCGCGGCGATGCAGACAGCTATGACCGGCTTCGGCCCGAAGCGGCGGTCAAGGCCCCCACCGATCCACGACATGGCGGCTGCCGAGATCACCCCGATGATCCCGAAGAGTCCGACCCGTGTGATCTCCCAATTCAGGACCAGCACCGCGTAGGTGCCGCCAAAGGCATAGAGCCCGTTCAAGCCGTCGCGATACAGCATCGAGCCGCCAAGAAACGAAGCAAGGCTCGGGCGCCTGAGCAATGTGCGCAACCTGTATAGCAGGTGCCTGAGCGTTTCGGCGACGGGAGCGCGCTTGCGCAGCGCCTGGTCCTCGCGCACCCAAAGGAAGTAAGGGATCATGAAGGCCGCAAACCAAATCGCGGCAAATGGACCGACGAAGCGCGTGCCTTCCCGGGTCTCCGGATCAAGACCGAAAGCCGGAACACGGCCGAAGATTGTAGTCCCCGACTCATTCTCGACAAACAGCGTGAGCATGATGACGAGCGAGATCAGCCCCCCGAGGTATCCGAAGGCGTATCCCGAGCCTGAGATCTTGCCGATGTCCGTTGTCGGTCCGAGGGAGGGAAGCTGCGCATTGGTGAAGATCAGCGCCAACTCGGCCCCGATGAAGCCGAGTCCGAACGCGATGATCCCGAACGCGAGGTTCGATCCGTCGGGCAATACCCACCAGAGCGCGCCTGCTCCCAGGCCGCAGAGCCCCGAAAACACGATGATCCAGGGCATGCGGCGTCCGGCAGCATCCGCAAGCGCACCCAGGACCGGTGCGCCGAGCCCCACGACGAGGCCCGAGACGGTCAGGCCAAGCGACCAAAGCGACTGCGCGCGCGCATCCGCCGCCTGCTCGTGCAGTCCTGTCTCCATGAAGTGCTGCGTGGCCACGGCAGCGAAATACGGGCCGAAGACAAAGGTCACGAGCAGCGTATGGTATGGTTGGCTGGCCCAGTCAAAAAAGAACCATCCCCAAATTCGTTTCCTGAGAACTGCTGCTTGCACGTCGGCCTCTCCTGTCCATGCCGACTTAAGCCGGACTGGAAACTGTGTGCAACCTCGGTTCGCCCATGCGGGACCAAAGCGGGCGGACGACGCCGTGTTGCGCAGTCGCGGAATCAAGCTGGGACCTGTGTTCGGGCTTGCACGGGCGTGCTTGGGGCCTTAGGTGAAGGCCTGAAGCAATGGAGGTCACGCCATGAACGCGATCTTGGAAGTAATTTCCCTGTTGCTGGACGTCGCCTTCATGGTCGTGCTTGTGCACGTCATCCTGAGCTGGTTGATCAGTTTCAATGTCCTGAACTCGCGCCAACCCATGGTGGCAACAGTCTGGGACGGTCTGTGCCGGCTTCTGGAGCCCGTGTACCAGCCAATCCGGCGCATTCTTCCAAACACGGGCGCGTTGGACCTTTCGCCGCTCGTGGCCTTCATCCTCATCATCATCTTGCGCGACATCGTGCTGCCGGATCTGGCGCGCGGCCTGATGTAGCCGCCCCACGTTCTTCCAATCCTCTCGACGCCCACGCAGGGAATCCCTGAGTGGGCATGAAACGCTCGGGCGCCGTCCGCCCTTGAGGCGGAAGCGGCGCGTCATCGACGGCGGCGGTTTGGCGGGTGCCTGCCTCAAAAAATGTCATGCGGGAAGCGACGGAAATCTGGTCGCCCCGCGTTCAACGGGTTGTAGACACGAAACAACGGAGACCACGAAATGAAATTTGCGAGACTCTCAGTTCTTGCGGCATCGCTGATTGCCACCGGGACTGGCACCGCCCTCGCTCTGGAAACGGTAAAGGGGCAGATGACCTTCGAGCAACTGGATGTTGACGGCAGCGGTGAAATCACCCGGGAAGACCTGGAAATGCTGCCCGATGCGCGCTTCGCGGAGATGGACGCCGATGGCAGCGGTGACATCAGCGAATCTGAATTCATTGCTGCTGCGCAAGCTCGTGCGGGCGAGGCGGCAGGTCGCATGTTCGCGCGGCTGGATGCCGATGGCGACGGCGTGCTGAGCCAGGATGCATTGGCGGCACGCGGACTTCATGGCGGTCGGCTGCAGGGGATCATGCGACTTGATTCCGATGACTCCGGCGGAGTCAGTGCGGAGGAGTTCGAATCCGGGATGGAGCGATTCGCGAGTCGCCATCGCGGTCACCGCAAGTACAGAGGGGGTGGCTGGTGGAGATTCTGGCGGAACTGACGCCGAAACGTGCCGGATTGCCCTTGCGGCAATCCGGCACTAGGCCCGGTCGGAGATGGAAGACAATGCCACTCTCGTCGCCCCGCATGCAGACGAAGTGCCGGATTCGGCACTTCTCGTCGCATTTGCAAATGGCGATGCGCAGGCTGGCCGGCAGCTGGTGGCGCGGCTTGGACCGATGCTGTTCGGTTACGCGGCCAGGGTTCTCGGAGATCAAGGCGAAGCCGAGGATGTTGTGCAGGAAACCATGCTGAGGCTCTGGAAGATGGCGCCGGACTGGCGGCAGGGTGAGGCAAAGGTCTCGACATGGACTTACAGGGTGACAATGAACCTCTGCACCGATCGACTTCGGCAGCGGCAGGCCCGGCCGCAGGTTGCGTTGGATTCAATCGTCGAACCGGCCGCAGACCTTGCAACTGTGGTTGATCTCATGTCCGCAAGGCAGAGATCCGAAACGCTGGACGCCGCTCTGGCCGTCCTCCCTGACCGGCAAAGGCAGGCAGTGGTGATGCGGCATCTCGAGGGATTCTCGAATCCCGAGATCGCCGAAATCATGGACATTGGCGTGGAGGCGGTGGAAAGTCTGACGGCACGGGGCAAGCGCGCCCTCAAGAAGGCGCTGTACGGCAAACGGGAAGAACTGGGGTTTGAGGATGACCGGAAACAGCCGTGACGACATCGCGCTTGAGACGCTGTTCGCGGCAGGGCGCTCGGAAAGGCCGCTGCCGTCCGGCGAATTCCTGGAACGCGTCGTGGCAAGCGCCGATGCAGGGGCCGCGAGGCCCGCTCCCGCGGCCCGTCCGGTGGTGCGGTTCGCCTGGCTGGGTCGAGTGTTCGCTGCGTCAGGACTGTCCGGGGCTGCGGCCCTCGGCGTCTGGATCGGGTTCGTGATGCCGGAGGCAATGGATGCGTTGACGCTCGGGGGCGACGAGACGGTCGCGCTTGCGACCTTCCTGCCGGGGACCGACCTTGAGGCGATCTTCAATGAATGAGAACGCCGCATCACGCCCGCGCCGTTCCTGGGTGAAGCCGCTTCTGTTTGTATCGCTGGCGCTGAATCTCGTTGTTATTGGTGCCTTCGTGGGACGCGCCCTTGCGCCAGACCGCCCGCGCTGGAGCGACGGAGTCGCGGGATCCATGCGCGGCGTGATCGGCGCGCACTTTACGCGCGCGCTGGATCCTGGAGACCGGGGAGCGCTTCACGACAAGCTGACAGGCAAGCGTTCTCATCTTCAGGCGAGTCGCGGTCGGTTGCGTGACCTGCTGGACGAATTGTTGGTGGCGCTCAGGGCGGAACCCTTCCAACCGGACGACATAAGGCGCATCCTGCTGGAGCAACGCGGGGTTGCCGAGGAACGCCAGCTGCTGGGCGAGTCGTTGCTGCTCGAGCGGCTCGAAGCGATGAGTCCGGAAGAGCGTTCAGCCTATGCGGATCGGCTGGAACGTTCCCTGAAGCGATTCAAGCGTCGCTGACCCCGGAGATGCACGCGACGTGCGTTGTGTCCATTGCGATCCGGATTGCGCGCCGTCCCGGAAACTTTCGCGATCTGTGGATTTCCGTTCCGGCCACCGCCGAATTCCTGTAGCGGCTTGGTTGCTTGAGTCGGGGGCCGGACATGACGCCGCTGTCAGGGGATTCTGCGGAGATACTGGCGATCAAGGCCCTGTCGTGGCTGGTTGGCAATGACGAGTTGCTGCCCGTCTTTCTTGGCGCTACAGGCGCCACGGAGGCGGATCTGCGGCAACGCTCGAAGGATCTCGAATTCCTGGCTTCGGTGCTGGACTTCTTGCTGATGGATGATGGCTGGGTGCAGGGGTTCTGCGAGGCGGAAGGATGTGCCGGCGACTTTCCCCTCCGCGCACGTGCCGCGCTGCCGGGAGGCGCGCAGGTCAACTGGACGTAAGGCGCGAAGGGCAGGTCTGCCAAGGTTTCCGGCGGTCGCCGCGCGGAAACATCAGGCGCCGCCGCGGGCTACGACGGTGCGTTCTGATCGATGAAGTTCAGGACCAGCGGTCGGATGTTGTTGCGCCAGCCCCGCCCGGCGAATATTCCGTAGTGGCCGGCGCCGGGCTCAAGATGCGAGGCCTTCTTCGAGTCCGGCAATCCCGTAAGCAGATCCAGGGCCGCAAGGCACTGACCCGGGGCGGAGATGTTGTCCCGCTCGCCCTCGACCGTCTTGATCGCCACGTCGGTGATCGCGCCGAAATCGACATGGTGCCCGCCGATAGTGAACGCGTTTCGCGCGATCTCCCGGTTCTTGAAGACACGTTCGACGGTTGAAAGATAGAATTCGGCCGGCATGTCCATGACCGCGAGATACTCGTCGTAGAAGCGATTGTGCCTGTCGTGGTCCGCCGCCTTTCCCATTGCAGCCAGCACGATCTGGTTCGTGAAGGCGCGCATATGCGTCTCGGAGTTCATGGTCATGAATGAGGCAAGTTGCAGGAGCCCGGGGTAGACCATTCGCCCGACGCCGGCGTATTTGAAGCCCACTCGCTGGATCATGAACTGCTCAAGCTGTCCCATCGTCACGCGGCGTCCGAAATCCGTGACCTCCGTGCGTGCGGCATCCGGATCAATCGGGCCGCCGAACAGCGTCAGGGTTTGAGGCTGTGCGTCGGGTTCCTCTGCCGCGAGATATGCCGTCGCGGCGAGAGCCAGCGGGGCGGGCTGGCACACCGCGATCACGTTGATCGACGGGCCGAGATGGCGAATGAAGTCGGACAGGTAGAGAGTGTAGTCCTCGATGTCGAACTTTCCGGCGCTGACGGGGATGTCGCGCGTGTTATGCCAATCCGTGATCCAGATTTCGGCATCAGGCAAGAGGCTGTGCACGGTCGGGCGCAGGAGCGTTGCGTAGTGTCCCGACATCGGAGCCACCAGCAGAATGCGCCGCCGCTTTTCCGGCCGTCCTTGGACACGGAAGCGGATCAGGTCGCAGAAGGGGCGGGCGATTTCCGTTTCGACGTCGACGAGATGATCGCGACCGTCTTCGCCGACCACGGAATCGATGCCCCAGTCCGGTCGGGCTACCATCCGGGCAAAGCTGCGTTCCGCCACCTCGCCCCAGGCAGCCACCAGGCCGATCCCTGGATTCGGCACGGCTCCCCAGACAGGGTAGGATGCCATGGCGGACGCAGTTGCACCGATCCACTGGCTGGTGTTTCGGGCCGTCTCCATCATGTCGTAGGTCAGCATATACCGCATATGCAAACTCCTCGCGCACCTGGGCCAAAACGCCGCTTTGCCAATCGGCGCGTGTGTCGCTACATTTCCCCTAATGCTGCAAGTGCAAAGTAAGTGGGGACTGTGGCGATGACAACCGAAGAAATCGACGGTGGAGATCAGCTGGCGGAGTTGCACAAGAACCTCGCCAGGATCGAGGAACTGTCCGAGCGCCTGGTTGCGGCGATGTCCAGGAAGAAGGCGCTCAATCCGGACCTCCAGGGTCCCGGTCGGGAACTCTACGCCAAGGCGGCTTCGGCCTATGTCGCGGAGCTCGTGGAAAGCCCGTCAAAGGTGTTCGAGACCCAGGTCGCGTATTGGGGCAAGGCCCTGACTCACTTTGTCGAGGCACAGAAGAGCCTGATGCAAGGAAGTCTTGAACCGCCCGAGGACAACACCCCGGCAGACCCGCGGTTCGCTGGGGATCTCTGGGCCCAGCATCCCTATTTCAACTTCATCAAGCAGCAATACCTGATTTCCGCGGAGGCGATCTCGAACGCTGTCGACGGCCTGGACGACCTTAACGAAACCGACCGCAAGCGCGTGAGCTACTTCACGCGACAGATCATCGACATGATGAGCCCTGCAAACTTTCTCGGCACGAATCCGGAAGCTCTTGCAAAGGCGGCGGAGACCAACGGCCAGTCCCTCGTCGACGGCTTGGAGAATCTTGTTCGTGACATCGAGGAGTCGGACGGCGAACTGATGGTGACGCTGGCCGACAAGAAGGCGTTCGAGGTTGGCTCCAACATTGGAAGCACCGAAGGCTCGGTCGTCTATCGCAACGAGATCTTCGAGCTGATCCAGTTCGCACCAACGACCGAGACCGTGCACGAGACGCCGCTTCTCGTCTTTCCGCCATGGATCAACAAGTACTATATCCTTGACCTGAAGCCGAAAAACAGCCTGATCAAGTGGATCGTAGACCAAGGCTACACGCTCTTCGTCGTATCCTGGAAAAACCCCGATGCCAGTTATCGCGATTTTGGCATGGCCGACTACGTGGAGAAAGGCGTCCTGACGGCAATCGACCAGGCTAAGGCGGTCACCGGCGAGAAGAGGATCAATGTTGCAGGATACTGCATCGGAGGGACTGCGCTTTCCCTGACGCTCGCATTGCTGGAGAGGCGGGGAGACAAGTCGATCGGATGCGCGACGTTCTTCACGACTCTCACTGACTTCAAGGACCTGGGTGAATTCACCGTGTTCCTGACAGATGACTTCGTGGACGCCATCGAGGCACAGTGCAACCAGGTCGGCGTCCTTGAAAACCGGATCATGAGCCGGACCTTCAGCTTCCTCCGTTCGAACGACCTGATCTATGGCCCGGCCATCCGGAGCTACCTGATGGGAGAAGCGCCTCCGGCCTTTGACCTGCTCTACTGGAACGGCGACGGGACCCATCTGCCTGCGGCCATGTTGATGGAGTACCTGCGCGGCCTTTGCCAGCAGAACCGATTCGCGCGCGAAGGCTTCGAGATCTTGGGGGAGACGGTTAGGGTCGGGGACATAAAGGTCCCCGTGTGCTCCGTCGCATGCGAGACCGATCACATTGCCGCATGGAAGTCTTGCTACGAGGGATTCCGCCAGATGGGGAGCAACTCGAAGACGTTCCTGCTGTCCGAATCGGGCCATATCGCGGGCATCGTGAACCCGCCGTCCAGAAACAAGTACGGTCATTACACGAGCCATGGGGTGCCGTCCGATCCGGCGGCATGGAAGGGTGCCGCCTCGTACAACGAAGGTTCCTGGTGGCCGACCTGGGAGCAGTGGCTGGCGGCGTGGTCCGGCCGCGAGACCGAGGCGCGGGTTCCAGGAGGTGCGCAAGGCCACCCGATTCTCGCTGCTGCGCCGGGCACTTACGTCAAGGAAGTCGTGGATATCGGGTAACCAACCGTCACTGAAGGAAAGTAATTTTCCGCACTGCAGAATTTCCCCTTGAATTGCTGCGGCGCGGCATATAACTATGCCGCAACTGCACAACCGCAGGGCTTTGCGCCACAGTGTCAGGAGTTGGAGAGAAGATGAGCAAATACGCAAACGAATACACGAAGGTGATGACGGGCATGCTTGGCGAGTTCCCCGTCGACGCGGGCATGTTCAAGAGCGCATTCCGCCAACAGGCTTCCATCACGGACAAGATGTCGAAAGTCGTGCTGGCTGCGGCTGAGAAGTCCACCGAAATTTCAGCCACCTGGACAAAGTCGACCCTCGGAGAGCTCGGCAATGTCGCCAAGGTTCAGGACAATCCTTCCGACTACACCATGGTCATGAGCGAATTCGCGCTCGCCCAGGCGGAATTGAGCGCCAAGTCGATGGAAGCCTTCGCGGATGTGGCCACAACGGTTCAGGTAAAGACGATCGAACTGATGCTTGCCGCAGACAAGGATTCGGGCAACGGTGCCTTGAAGGCCGCCAGAAAGTCGCGCTCCGGGCAGGGACGGGCCACTTCCCCGTCGCATGGAGCCTCGAAGGCTGCCAAGAAGGTGACCAAGGAATTGCCTGCCGCCGCAGAGAACGTGGCTGCCTCGTGATTGAGCAACCTGCGCAGCAATTCGCAGGCAGAGAGCGCAAGAATCCATTTTTCTTGCTTTGTTTCAATGAGTTGGGCATGCCTATCGCGACGCGCGGAACGGACGATTTCCAAGTCGGATCATCGCGTTGACTGGCATTTGCGTGTTCGGCTTCGTGCCATGCACGTTTCACGGTGACTTGGGCCGTTTCCCGGCGGCGGGCGCGGAAGTTGCGCTCGTTGCGGAAAAAATCAAGTGTGAGCCAGTAATTCGATTGCGATTGCCAACTTCCTCCCTGTTGGCATCCAAAACTGGCGGGCCGTAACGGCCCGCCTTTTTCCTGCGCAGCACTCGGCGTTCCCCCGGCGGTGTCTTTCAGTTCTGGCCCGGGCACGTTGCTTTCGATATGCGATCCGTACCGGAAGACCAGCCGGATGGGCATGTTGCCGCGTTCCCCGAAGCGCGGATGTGCCGCGAAGGGCGATCCTGACACGTTGCGAAATTCCCGGATCCGGAACCTGCGAGAGCTTTCCGATTCGCAATTTCGCAGCGCGTGTCATGGGTGAAGGCGACCGGATCGAACTATTTCTTTGAAATGAAGCAAAAGACTGTTGCTGCAGTGCAGAAATAATCTTGAATTGCTGCGTTGCAGCATATATGTATGCTGCATCAGCGAAGAAACCCGGGCGCTGCCCGTTTCCAAGACACGGAGAGAGAAGATGACGAAGACTGCAAACGAGTACACGAAGATGATGAAGGACATGATGGGTGCGTTCCCTGTCGACACGGGCGCGTTCAATGAGGTGTTCAAGAACCAGGCGTCGGCTGCGGACAAGATGTCGAAAGTCGTTTTGGATGCCGCCGAGAGGTCGACCGAGATTTCTGCAGGCTGGGCCAAGGCAACCATTGGCAAGTTCGGCAATGTCACCAACGTCAAGGAAGATCCAGCGGAATACAGCAAGGCAATGGCCGAGTTCGCTTCAGCCCAGGCCGAAATGAGCGCCGAGTCGCTGGCCGCTTTCGCTGAGGTCGCAAAGAAAGTCCAAGTGGAAACGGTTGAACTGATGCTCGCCGCCGGCAAGGACCTTGGCAGCGATGCTTCGAAGGCCGTCAAGAAAGCTGCCGCAGAGATGAGCGCAGCCACCGAAAAGGTGGCCGTGTAACAGGTACGCGGCGGTTTGTTGCCAACATCCCCCCTGTTGGCGAACGGAACGGGCGGGCCATTATGCCCGCCCGTTTTTTTGCCGAGCACGCGAAGGAAACTGCCGCGACCGACGGCCTGATCGCATCAGGCACGGGTCATTGCAGCGTGGGTCGTCTTCAGCCCGGCGACATGCCTCGCAGCCGTTCGGAGCGGCGGCGGAGGATCTCGATCGTGGCAAGCAGGATGGCCGAGATTGTCACGAGAATCGTCGCAACCGCCAGGATGGTGGGGCTGATCTGCTCGCGGAGGCCGGTGAACATCTGCCAAGGCAGCGTTTTCTGGCCCGCCGAACCGACGAAGAGCACGACGACGACTTCGTCAAAGGACGTGATGAAGGCAAAAAGCCCCCCGGAAATCACGCCGGGCAGGATGAGCGGCATCTGGACCTTGGCAAAGGTCGTGACCGGGTTCGCGCCCAGATTGGCCGCGGCGCGCGTGAGGCTCCGGTCAAAGCCGACGAGGGTTGCCGTCACCGTGATGATGACAAAGGGAATTCCAAGTGCTGCATGAGCCAGCACGACGCCCCAATAAGAGCCTTGAAGTCCGACTCGGCTGTAGAAGAAATACATCCCGGCGGCAGAAATGATCAGCGGCACGATCATCGGCGAGATCAGGATTGCCATGAGCGCCCGACGAAACGGCACATGCGGCTGGCTCAGGCCGATCGCGGCCAGCGTGCCGAAGGACACGGACAGGAGCGTGGCCATCGGTGCAATGCGAATGGAGTTCCACATTGCCTGCTGCCAGTCCGGATTCGTGAAGAAGTCGTTGTAGTGCTTGAGCGAATACCCGTCGGGGTCGAGGGCGAGCATCTCGGGCGTGAAGGTGAAGAAGTCCTCCGCGTTGAAGCTCAGGGGTACGATCACGATGATCGGGGCGATCAGGAAGAAGAAGACAACGCCGCAGATCACGCGGAACGCGTAATACCAGAGTTTCTGGGTGAAGGAGGCATATGGGGGCAGGCCGGACATTTCAGCCTCCGAGCTTCACGTTGTCGATGCCGACGATCTTGTCGTAGGTCCAGTAGAGAATCAGGACGGCAAAGAGCAGAATCGTTCCGAGCGCAGCCGCGAGGCCCCAATTGAGCGATGACGAAATGTGATACGCGATCCGGTTGGAGATGAAGACGCCGCGTGTGCCGCCAACCAGTTCCGGCGTGATGTAGTACCCGATCGCCAGAATGAACACGAGCACCGAACCCGCGCCGATTCCTGGCACCGAGTTCGGAAAGTAGACGCGCCAGAAGGCGGTCCAGTCCGTCGCGCCCAGCGACTTGGCGGCGCGGACATAGGCTGGCGGAATGGTCTTCATGACCGAGTAGAGCGGCAGGATCATGAACGGAAGCAGGATGTGCGTCATGGCGATGATCGTGCCGGTCTGGTTGTTGATCAGGACGAGCCTGCTCGCATCGTCCACGATCCGGAGTGCCACAAGAATGTCGTTGATGACGCCCTGCTGCTGCAGCAGCACCTTCCACGAACTCGTTCGCACCAGAAGCGAGGTCCAGAAGGGAAGAAGCACGAGTATCATCAAGATGTTCGCCGTGCGCAGCGGCAGATTGGCGAGAAGGAACGCCACCGGATAGCCGAGAAGGATGCAGGAAATCGTGATCACCAGCGACATGTAGAGCGTGCGCCCAAAAAGCAGGATGTAGATGCGGTCACCCTCGTCGCGGTACTGCACGCCGTCGGCGGTCAATTTCAGGTCGACTGAATTGAGGAAATAGCCCGGCGTGTAGCGGGCCGCATATGTCTGTATGGTTCGCCACACCTGTGGATCGAGCCAGTCTTCGTCAATTGCCCCGAACTGTTCGCGGAGACTGACTGGCTCGAACCCCGTCGCTGCGGACTGCGCATCGTCCAGGAGCGGATTCTCGAACCCTCCCGCAGGAGCCTGCATCAGGTCCGAATAGAGTGCCGCATAAAGGACGTCCCAAGGCTCCTCTTCGAGCGGGTCGCCGCCATCGGCCAGGACCACCCCCAGCCATGTCGCGTAGGCGGAAGCGGTGTGCGGGAGACTGGCGGCTTCGGATTCTGCCAGCATGTCCCAAGTCGCCGGGTCATTCCACGCCGGATCGAGCATGTTGAACGCGTCCGCGTAGTCCTTGGTGTCAAACGTGCCCACGCGCCGTCCCGACTTTCGGAACAGCGAGGCAAGCCCGGTACGCTCATAGTTGAGCCGGGAACCGAGCCGCGTATGGCTCTTGCGTTCAACCGCGAAGACCATGTCCGTGTAGAACGCCTCGAACACGTCGTCGCCCGGCACCTCGCTTTCCCCTGGATCCCAGTTTCGGAGTGCCTGGACCGTGCGGGGGATCGTGTCGTGGACAATTCCGTTTTCGACCGAACGGAACAGCATGTCCGCGATGGGAGCGATGAAAGTCATCAACACGAAGAGGAGCAGCGGAGACACCAGCAGGAAGGCGCGGGCCTTCTCGCGTCGCAGCGCCCGCCTGAGGCTCGCCTTGAGTGGCGTGCCGTCGGCGGTCAGTACAGGAGAATCGGTGGCGGTCATCCGTCGTGACCCTCGACGACGACAACGCTGCTCTCTGCCGTGCGTCGACGAATCTCCGCGACGGCCTGGTACTCAGGGTCATGATAGGCGGCAATCGCGTCCTCGTAGGACGGGAACTCGATCACGACATGCCGCTCGTGAAGTTCGCCTTCAACCTGCGTGGACCGTCCGCCACGGATGATGAATCTGGCGCCCATGCCCGCCAGGATCGGCGTGTCCTTTTCGACGTACTCCTTGTAGGCGTCAGGATCACGGACGGTGATATGCGCAATTATGTAGCCCTTTGGCATCGTGTCCCCTCATGAAGCAGGCCGGACCGGAATCCGGCCTGCTTCCCTAGGCCGTGCTATTGCGCCAGCCAGGCCTGGAACTTGGCGTCCAGATCGTCCCGGTAGTCCGCCCACCACTCGTAGTTGTAGAGGAAGGTGTTCTTGGCGTTTTCCGGATCTGTCGGCATGTGTGGCGCCATGTCAATGCCAAGGTCGGCATGCATGCCGACAAGCGGCGCTGAGGACATGCGTGCGGGGCCGTAGCTGATGTACTTGGCCTGATCGGCAAGGCGCTGGGTGTCCGTGGCAAACCTCACGAAGTCCTTCGCACGCGCAAGACGGTCCTCAGACAGGCCGGCCGGAATGATCCAGCCGTCAAGATCGAAGACCTGCGCATCCCACAGCATTCCGACCGGCTGGTTCTGCTCCTCGATAACCGAGAAGAGACGGCCGTTGTAAGTCGAGCCTATCACGACCTCTCCGTCCGCGAGAAGTTGCGGCGTGTCGGCTCCGGCACTCCACCAGATCACGTCGTCCTTGATCGTGTCGAGCTTGGCAAAAGCGCGGGCCTGGCCTTCGTCTGTCTCAAGCACGTCATAGACGTCGGCCTTGGGAACGCCATCGCAGATCAGGGCCCACTCCATGTTGTTGATCGGGCGCTTCTCGAGGGAACGCTTGCCCGGATACATCTCCAGGTCAAAGACCGCGCAAACGTCGGTCGGCGGCGTCGAGCCGACCATGTCGGTCCGGTAGCCGAAGGTGGTCGAGTAGACGATCTGCGGGATGAAGCAGTCCGAGACGATCAGGTTGCCGAAGTCTTCGGATGCCGTCGTGCCGTCGGGTGCCGGGGCAAGCAGCTCGTCATGGTCGATTTCCATGGCAAGGCCTTCGTCACAAAGGCGAATGGCGTCAGATGCGACGACGTCGACGAGGTCCCACGTGACGTTGCCGGCCTCGTTCATGGCGCGCAGCTTTGCCACCGCTTCGTAGGAGCTTTCGTCCCATACCGCCGTGACTTCTGGATTGTCCGCGATGTAAGGCTCCACGTAGGCCCGATGCTGCGACTTCTGATACGCCCCGCCCCAAGACACGAGCGTGATGTCGTCGGCCAGCTGGGCCGACACAGCGGTCGGACCCACCGCCAGGGTGAGAGCAGCCGCTGCAAGTACTGTCTTCTTGAGTTTCATCTCTGTCTTCCTTGTTTCCCGACTTCGTTGCAGGAACTCCGGTCTCGGGAATAACTCTGGAGTTCCTCGTTTGGAGTGGCGGATAGACCTGCACGCGCGCCAATCAGGCATCAAGTGCGCGGCAGTCGTCGGGCAACCACCCCAATTCGACAACTTTCCCGGCTTCCAGGCGGGCCTGGTCCGGGGCATTCCTGGTCTTGACGACAAAGTCGTCCTTGCCTGCGACCCGAAGCCGGGTGCGAAACACGTCTCCCATGTAAATGCACTCAAGCACTTCCGCCTTGAGCGTATGCGCGCCTTCCATCAGCCGGTTCTTGTTGCATTCGACTCGCTCGGGGCGAATCGAGACCAGCGTGCGTTCGCCGACCGAGGACACGTTCACGGCCTTTGCATCGATCGTTTCGCCGGAATCTAGGCTGACGGTGCAGTGCCCGTCCCTGATCGATTCCACCTTGCCCAAGAGCGTGTTGTTCTCGCCGATGAACTGAGCCACGAAGCTGTTTTCGGGCTCCTCGTACAGGACGTCCGGCGCTGCAAGCTGCTGAATCCGGCCGTCGTCGAACACCGCGACGCGGTCCGACATGGTCAGTGCCTCGGTCTGGTCGTGGGTCACATACACGGTGGTGATGCCAAGTTCGTGCGCAAGATTGGTGATTTCGAACTGCATGTGCTCGCGAAGTTGCTTGTCGAGCGCGCCGAGAGGTTCGTCCATCAGCACGAGTTCAGGCTCGAAGACAAGCGCGCGGGCGAGCGCGATTCGCTGCTGCTGGCCTCCCGACAGCTGGGCCGGGCGGCGGCCGCCGAACTCGCCCATCTGCACCATGCCGAGCGCGCGTTGCACCTTTTCCTCGCGCTCGGCCTTGCCGATCTTGCGCACCTCAAGCGGGAAAACGAGATTCTCTGCGACCGTCATGTGCGGAAACAGCGCGTAGTTCTGGAAGACCATTCCGATTCCGCGCTTGTGTGGAGGGATGTTGTTGATGGGCTTGCCGTCGAGGAGGATTTCTCCGTGGGTCGCTGTTTCGAAGCCCGCAAGCATCATCAGGCAGGTGGTCTTTCCCGAACCGGACGGCCCCAGCATGGTCAGGAACTCGCCTTTTGCGATGGACAGGTTCAGGTCCTTGACGACGAGCGTTTCGCCGTCGTAGCTCTTCTGTACCTTCTCGAATACCACGAAGTTGTCGCCGGTCCGCGATGCGTCCATGTGGTTCCCCCCGAGGATTTGTCAACTTGCACCCAACACCAGCAATTACGTAATTTCAACAAGGTTGTGTGTGTGAGGCATTTTTTTTTCACGGAATTCCGGATTGTGCCATGAATGGTGATTTGCCGGCTGTCTACATTGGTGCGACCGTGGCAGCGTTGCCATGGGTCCGCCGACAACAGTGACAACGGAGGCAGGGTTGCCCTGCGATGCCGGAATCGGCATCGCGGAAGCGTTGCTGAACCATGGCCCGGAGGCGTCCGCCCATCCGGCAGGGTGACGCAGCCCGACGGCACATGGTTTCGTCGCGTTCGCGGCGGCCGCAGAGATGGTTGAGGTTCACGCGGTATCCGGCGCGGAGCTTGAGCCGCAGCAGGCGCGCATTCGGGACCCCATGGAGCCGGTGCCTGCCCTGGCCCGGGTTCCCGGGGAGGACTGAAGCGGAGAGCCCCCGCCGGACGCGATGTGCCGCAACTTCGCAAGGGCCTTCGGCCATGACCTCGATCGTAATCTGGAGGACCTGGATGGCATGTGTCCTGAACGCGATGCGCTGGGACTGCGCCCTCGGTGAAACGTTTGCAGACTGCCCCATGATCGAGCAACCAACGCAACATTCAGGCTCGAACAATCCGGGAACATCGCGCAGGCTTTGTCACGTGGATGGCAGCGACGCGTCAGTCGGGACGCGTGAAGGCCACGACGCAATCCAAGCCGCACCGGATGCAAGGAGGACGCCATGAACGACATGAGCGGATGCCCGGAGGGCCTTGCAGGGCCCGGGTTCCCCTCGAACCCGGCACCGGCCGCCGTTGCCGGGTCTGCGGCGCGAGACCAGAATCCTCGCCCGGCTC
>JAJEAC010000016.1 GCA_022824315.1 Silicimonas sp. | reverse complement strand
GTTCGGGTAGAGCCGGTACTTGTAGCTCCTGATCGACCGCCTGCCCATGTTCGCCATGTGTTCCAATCTATGACAGGCCGGTCGCCATTGCAAGGGGCGCGCATTCACCTGTCGCCTGAACGCGACAGTCCCCTGCGCGAGTTCTATGGGGTGAGCAAGTGCCCAGAATCATGACCGCGAGATGTACAAGTGGCGATTTCGGATCAACCAACTCTCGAAAACGAGGAAAATCCGGGCGGCGGCGACGTGCCGGGACAAGGCCTGCGAGGGCGTCGAAGCGGCGTAGCATCAGGTGGCAGGCGTGGTCGAAGCAGCCCGATTGTCAACATGCCCTAGTCATCCAATCCCTTCGGCGGCACCCAGTCCGGCGGCGGCGCAGCCCGTTCGGCCTGCGGTATCCGGACGCGGAATGTACCTTGCGATCCGTTCATCGTCATTTCGCGGCGCACGATGCGCCAGTCGCCGCGAACGCGAATCAGGCGGTCACGGTAGATGCCGAAGACCTCCGCCGTCGTGCCGTCTGACGCCTCATGCCAAGCGTGGACGTAACTTTCGGCCTGTGCCGCATCAATGCCATCGGACCAGACCCTGACATTCGACAGATGATGCGCCGTGCGCCGCCAGCGCCACATGCGTTCCATCGAACGGCGGAGATTGTCGCGCCCTGAGGCGCACAGCCGCGGATCGGGGCCGAAGATCACCTCGCAGTCCGCCGCAAAGAGACGGGACAGGCCGTCCAGGTCCATCCGGTCGAGCATCCGGCAATAGTCAACGAGCACATCCTCGATCCCGTGCCGGTCAGCGTCCGTCATGTTCCGCCCTCCGTCGCACCGCGTCCGGGAAGCGGCCAGGTGTCTCCAACCCTGTAGCCCCTCGGGAACGGATCTTGCGGATCGAGCATCAGCTGGCGCGTCTCGGTTATCCACGCCCGACCGGACACCGATGGCAGGATTCCGGGAATCTCGCCAACGGTGCAGTCCGCCTCGACCCGGCAATTGAACCGGGTGCCCAGAATCGACTCGCCCACGAACCGGTCACCCGGCTTCAACCATCCCTCTGCCCGCAGAAGCGCCATGCGGGCGGAACATCCCGTTCCCGTTGGGCTGCGATCCAGTTTGCCGGGGTCGATGACCACCGTGTTCCGCCCGGTCAGGATCCCGTCGACGTGATGCACAGGTTCCGTGAACTCGCAGAACGAGATGTGGGTCCATCCGGGAAGGTTCGGATGGTGGAATCCAAGCTGCTCCGTCGCCGCGCGCGTGATCCGCATTCCCGCTTCCACGAGATCCTGCGCAGCGTCAGGCTGCAACCGCAAGCCCGCATCCGCCGCGTCCACGATCACGAAGCTGTCCCCGCCATAGGCCGTATCCACCCTGAGTGCCCCAAGTCCTTCCACCTCCACGATGGCATCGCGCTTTCCGACGAAACTCGCGACATTGGTCACCCGGATCGACTGCGCCTTTCCGTCCCGACAGGTGGCGACGATGTCGACAAGACCCCCGGGCGCCTCCAGCCGGAAACGGGTCTCGGGCTCTTTCATCGGCACGATCCCGTCATCCAGCAGAACCGTTGCCACGCAGATCGCGTTCGAACCCGACATCGGCGGCGTGTGGGACGGCTCCATGATGATGAAGCCGGCGACGGCAGAAGGGTCCTTCGGCGGAACCAGCAGGTTCACATGTCGAAAGACGCCGCCCCGCGGCTCGTTCAGCACGAAATCCCGCAGGCCGCCGTCCTCGTGAATCCATCGCGATTGCTCCCAGAGGGTATCTCCTGGCGGTGGGACCACGCCGCTCATGATCACATCGCCGACCTCGCCCTCGGCATGGCAGCCAACGATGTGGATTGCGCGGTCTCTACGCACGGGACGCATCGTTCCCAAGATCTCTCGAAACCGACGGAATGAGCGTGATGCCGGACTTCTGCGCCGCGACGGCACGCATCCCGAGGCACTTCGTCAACCGGCAGACCCCACGTTGGAACATCACGCGGCCTGTGCCGCGACCGACAGCCGACTTCGCCGAATTCCTTGCTGTTCCCATCCTGCTGCGGTCACTCAGTGCCGGATGATCTTGCTGAAGAAATTCCGCGCCCTGTTCGTCTTCGGCGCATTGAACAGGTCTTCCGGCGAGCCGCTTTCAATCACTTCGCCGCCATCCATGAAGACGACCTTGTTCGCGACTTCGCGAACAAATCCCATCTCGTGGCTGACGATCACCATGGTCATGCCTTCCGCCGCCAGCTTTCGCACTGCATCCAGCACCTCATTCACGAGCTCGGGGTCAAGCGCCGACGTCACCTCATCCAGAAGCAGGATCTGGGGCTTGAGCGCCAGCGCGCGCGCGAGCGCCACGCGCTGCTGCTGGCCGCCGGAAAGCTGGTCCGGATACGCGTCCGCCTTTTCCGACAGCCCGACGAGGGCAAGAAGGCGCATCGCCTCGGCCCCGACCTCTGCCTTGGACCAGCCCTTGATCTTCGTCGGCGCCAGCGTGACGTTCCGCATAACAGTCATGTTCTGGAACAGATTGTACTGCTGAAACACGATCGCCATCCGGTCCCGCGCCGTACGCACGGCGCGCGCACTGGAATAGTCCATCCTTTCACCCGCAATCATGACATCCCCGCCGGTGATCGGAGTCAGCCCCATCAGGGCACGCAGAACCGTGGATTTGCCTGAACCCGAAGGGCCGACGAGCGCTGCGATCTCGCCGGCTTCGATCGAAAGCGAAATCCCGTGCAGGACCTCAAGCGTGCCGTATTTTGCGCGTACGTCTCTGACCGCGAGGTGTGGCAAGTCGTTTCTCCAGATGTTGGCCCAGAAGACTGAGCGGGAAGGATATGAGGAAGTAGCACAAGGCAATGGTGCCGAAGACCAGGATCCCGGAATAGCCCTGATTGTTCAGTTCCTTGCCCCTGAATGTCAGCTCGAAGACGCCAACCTGGCTGACAAGCGCGGTGTCCTTGATGAACGAGACCGCAAAAGCGATCGCCGGCGGCACGATTACGGGCCATGCCTGCGGCAGCACGATCGTCAGCGTTGTCTGCAGTCGCGAGAGGTTCATTGCCTCGGCGGCCTCAACCTGCGTCCGCGGCACGGATTCAATGCCGCCCCGGATGATGTCGGCGGTGTAGGCGACGGCGTAAAGGCAAATCGCGATTACCGCGATGGTGAAGAGGGACGCATTCGGTGTCACCGCCTGGATGAAGAAGAGCACCAGGTAGATCACGACGATGAATGGAATCCGGCGGAATACCTCGACATAGGTGATGCAGATCCAGCGCAGCGGCATTGCCCAGCGCCCGGGCGTCTGGCGCAGGTAGACCAGGACGAAGGCGAGGAAGAAGCCGATCAGGCAGCCGGTGGCTGTCATGGCGAGCGTCAGGCCGGCCGCTTCCAGCAGCAACGCCAGATTGCCCGTGCTGAAGAACCGCGGCACTTGTTCGAGGATCCGTTCCATCAGAAGATCTTCGCCTTCACCCGGAAGGTCCAGCGCCCGAGATAGGCAAGCCCGATGCTCGCGATGAACGTGAGCACGACATACAGTCCCGCGACCACGGTGAAGTATTCCAGCCAACGGTAATTCACGGTGGAAAGGTTGATTGCCTGCCCGGTCAGTTCGTCAACCCCGATCAAGGCGCCGATCGACGTCCCCATGACCAGAACCACGATGAAAAAGTTCGCCAATGCCGGGTAGATCGACTTTGCTATATGCGGCATGATGACATAGCGCACCTGCTGGATCAGCGACATGCCCATGGTCTGCCCAGCCTCCAGTTCGGTGATCCGAACGGAGAGGAAGCCGGCCCGCAGGATCAGCGTCAGGTAAGCCCCTGCATTCAGCGTCAGGCCAATGAGCAGACAGGCCTCGTTCGACCAGCGGACGCCCACTTCGGGCAGGCCGAAATAAAGGAAGTAGATTTGAATCAGTGCGGGTGTGTTGGTTATGAAGACGACGTAGCAATCAACGAGAAAGCGGACCAGCCAAGGTCCGTAGGTCTTGAGCGAAGCAAGAACCAGACCGATCAGGGCCCCGCCGCCGAAGGCAATGACGCCCAGCTGAAACGTCAGGAGCGCCCCTTCCAGAAGGGCGCCGAAGTTGTCCCAGACAACACCAAACTGGAATCTGTAGTTCATGGGAACTTCGCTTGGGTGCCCGGCCCCGCCACGTCAGCGCGGAACCGGGCAGTTCGTGTTGTCGATCAGAAGTAAGGGTCAGGATCGACGGTGCGCAGCATCGGCGCACCATAGAACTTCTCCCACGTCTCGTTCACGAAACCAGAAGAGTGCAGATTGTAAAGCGCGATGTTCAGAACTTCGGTCAGGTTGTCGTTGCCTTGGGACACGCCAATGGCGCAATAGGCCACGAAGATCGGGTTCTCGACCACGCGCCAGTTCACGTCCGAGTAGTTTTCGGTGAACGCCATGAAGAAATCTATGTTTTCAACGATGGCATCCGCCCGGCCCTGAGCCACGAGCCGCACCGTGTCAGCAAGCGTATCGACCAGCTCCAGCTCGACATTCGGCATATTCTCACCGATCCAGTCGACGGTCCAGTTGCCGCGCATGTTGGCAAGCGTCACACCATCCTTGTTGAAGTCCTGCCAGCTGTCGCCCTCGATCTGGTCGGTGGCAAGAACGGCCAGGACCTCGGTGTGAAGCGGCACGGTGTAGTCGATGAGCTTCGCCCGCTCGGTATTCCGGGTCAATGCTCCAAGCGAGATGTCGATCCGGTCCGACACGAGGAACGGCACCCTCTGCGGTGTTTCGGTGGGCACCCATTCGACCTCCACCCCGATTGCACCGGCCAGCGCATTGCCGATCTCGATGTCGAAACCTTCCCATTCGCCGGAATCGTTGCGTGTGCTCATGTTCGGAAAGTTCGGATTGATCCCGATCCGAATCACGCCATCGGAAAGGATGTCGTCCAGGCTCTTGGCCTGAACGCCGGTCAGCGATATGGCCGCAATCGCAGCACCGGCCAGGCCGGCCAGCAGAGTTCTCTTGAGCATTGGTATTTCTCCCTTTGGTTTCACCCCTGAAGAGGCAACATTCCCTTTTTCGCCGCGGGCATACTACCCACTTCGTGCGCAAAACGAACTTTTGTGCGGCGACAGCGTCAGCGAGAAAGATGGGGCTGTCAATACCTTGCTTGGGCGCGCCCGAGAGTCAGGACGGGCCGCGTGCGGCTTCAACCTCGATTTCCACAGGATGCGGACCGGCTCGGTCCGCGCCGGAAGGATCGCGCCCGAATGGGGCTCGTGCGCCTTGGACACGGCCCCGTTCCAATTCCTTCATCCGGCGGGCCCGCGTGCGGCCCACATCCTCACGCGCGCCACCAGGGGAGGTGGCGGCCGAAAGGGTTCTTTCCCAAGACATGAACAGCCGGGGACTCGGCGTCGCCGCCACAGACCGGTGATCAGCCGACGGGTCGATGTCGCCATGCCGGGACGCGGCCGGGCGGGGACCGGTCACTTGGCCCAATCCGAATACCACGCACGAAACAGATTGTACTGTTCTTCGGCATGGGCCCGCTGGGCATCGCTCAAGACGTCCGTCGGGTTGAAGTGCAGAGCGTATTCCCGATCCCCGTTCAGGACCATCAGGTACTTGTAGTAGAGGACCAGATCCGGGCCCTCGTCGAACGACGACAGGACGTAAAGCGCCTCCTCAAGCTCCCTGGCCTTGCGCCGAGCGTCCGGATCGCCTTTTGCCGCCGCCTCACACAGACCGACGAGATGCAGCACCTCCCTGGGCAGCGCATTCCCGATCCCGGTGATGGCCCCGGTTGCTCCGCAATTGACGTATCCATGGAAAACGGTCGTATCGACGCCGACCATGAGCGTGAGATCCTCGCTCCCGGACGTGATGTGCTCGGCAGCGTAGCTCAGATCGGCCGCGCCGCCGAATTCCTTGAACCCGACGAGATTTGAATGCGCCTCCCGCAAGCGAAAGAACAGGCCCGCGCGCGTGGCGAATCCGTAATATGGGCTGTTGTAGATGACCGCCGGCAAGTCGGGCGCGGCTTCCAGGATCGCCTTGAAATGCGCCTCTTGCGCAACCTCCGATGAGCCCCGCGACAGGACCCGCGGGATCAGCATGAGGCCCAGCGCGCCCACCCGGGCCGCGTGAGCGGCGTGTGCCGCCGCGGCCCGGGTGTTGACCGCGCCCGTACCGACGACCGTCGGAATGCCCGCGGCAACGAGCCTGGCGACACCTGTCTGCCGATCCTCGTCTGTCAGAAGCGGCCAGTCTCCCATCGACCCGCAATAGACGACGGCGGACATGCCTGCGTCGATCAGATCCTGCCCCTTTCGCACGAGCGCGCCGAAATCCGGCTGCCGGTTCTCGTCGCAAGGCGTCATCAGCGCGGGCATGCAGCCCGTGAATGTCGTGTCTGGCATCGGTCCTCCCGTTTCTCTGCAACCACATAGCCCATATGAAGGCCGAAATCGACTTGGGCAATCACGCTTCAGGCGTCCCGAAGCGCCCCTGCCACGGATCCGGCCATGCATTCCTTTTTTTTCGAGCGCTTCGCGCCTGTCCGCAAACGTAAGCGAACTTGCCGCTCCCGACCTGCACCGCCGACGCGCTTGCACCAATGTCGGCGCGGTTCGTCAAGCGAATTGCGGTGCACCGTTCGCCGCCGCGGACGCCGGTGACCGACATTGCCTTTTCCGCGATGGCCATGTGCGGCGATGAAATTGCAACTGACCTGGATCCTTCCGTTCGAGTGCCGCGTGATGCGGCAAGACAGGAGATCCTCTGTCCGGTTCCGCGAGTTTGCCCCAGACGGGAAGTGCCAAGTCGAGATCTTCAGGCCGAACTCGTGGGAGCGGCGCTGCAGCCCGGATTTCCTCGGCTGCTGCCGGAACCGCCTCAATCGGCCGTGCAGGCTGCAGGCGATGGCGTGCCGAAACCGGTTGACCGTCCGTTTGCCGACAGGACGGCCTTCGGCACCGGGTGCGTCGGCGAGACGGCGGATCCTCCTGGCCGGTCCGGATTCCGGCGCTGCCTCGGCGGCCGGCCACAGGCACCGCGTACGCAGGTGCAGAACCGTCTCCAGCAGCATGCAGCTGGATCTTGCCGGGCACGCCTTCCAAGGCATGCGCATGCCAATGTCGCAAAAAGGAGTTCTTTCCGTGAGCGTCCTTGCCCTCAATTCGGCGCACGCGATCCAGTTCGCCGGGAAACGCGCTTCGGAGTGATCCCGCCTGCCTGCGTGCACTGGAATCGGAGGCAAGCGTGCTCGACGCATCATGGGGACCGTTTCACATGAATTGTCGATCAGGAAACGGAGCGACGGCTATTGCAGCCATTTCGGCCGCTCGCTTGCAGCGACACCGGTTCTTGCAGCGGCGGCGCAGTCCGACAGGCTGCCGAACCGCACGTTCCGGCCGCTGAGGCCGGGCGCGTAATGCGCATACTTGCCTGAATTGGTCATCAAGGTCCTTGCACCCCTCGGAAAGACGGGCTCGATGATCGAACACCAGCACAGGTCCGGAATGAGGCGCACCCCGGACGCTTCCAGGCGGGCAACCAGTCCCTCGGCCCGCGCCTTCGAGAGGATGTCGCGACCCAGTGTCAAGATGACCGATATGTCGGGATGCGTTGCCTGGCCTGACATCAAGGCAGCGAACCGCCTGGTTTCCTCGAGCGAGAGATGCGGGCTTCCAAGGGCCACGAGATCGACATTCGCCGGACCGGCATTGAACCGCTCCCAAGCTGCAGCCAGGTCGGCCACCGTCATGCGAGCCTGCGCCGCATCCGGCGCGGGTGCCAGGTCACCTTCCGGCGTCACGCCGGCGACGTGCAGCAATGGCGCCGCCGAAGTCGTCCCGAAGGCGGCACACAAGGCGCGAAGGTCGTCACGGTCTGGCGCTGCCGGTTCCAGGCCGGTCAGAAGCGGAACGCGATCAGGGGCCAGGCGCCCGGCGACCCACCCGACGAGCGGCCAGAACGCATCGTCGTGGTCCCGTGGCAGTTCGACCTCGATCACCATGCGCGGCCGCCGGTTCCGTGGCAGATAGACCCCGGATTCCGGTGCCCGCCCGGTCAGGGCGACGAAAAGATCAAGGTAGTCGGGGTGCTTGGCCGTCCGTGCGCCGAGGACGCTGTTGGCGAAAATGACGGCATTCGATTCCGACCAGCCGATGTTCTCGCCCAATCGGGGGGCGTCATCGGACAGATACGGCGCGCACGTGAAGGTCGGGCGCGCACCCATCTGGACATAGGCGTCTGCCAGTCGGCTGGCCGCCTGCCCGAAATCGGGCGGCAGGTCGTGCTCGGTCCAGTTCTCGCGATCGACGGAAATCGCGTTCAGCGTGGTCGGAACGGCGACCTTGGCCCCCATCCCGGCCATCTTTTCGGCGAAGACAAGGTTGGCGGAGTGGGCAAGGATGCAGCCGTCAATGTGGCCTCTCGACACGTCAACCAACCGCTTCGCGCCCTGTGACGCAGCCATGGCGCAGACCACCTCCATGGCAAGCGCAACGGCCGTTCCCTGGTCGCCGTCCAGCTTGGATCTGTCGGATGGCGTGAGGTCCAGATCTCCGCCGGACGCCATGTGCAGGTCAATGGAGATGCCGTCCGCCTTCAGGCGGCTTCCACGCATCCTTGCAGACTTTGCGGAACTCAAGGCGATGTAGTCCGGCGCCGGAAGCCGTGCAACGCCAACCGTCTTGTCGAACATGCGTGACGCGATCGCCGCGCCGAGGGTCAGGATCTCCTCGTCTTCCCGAAAGATCAGCGCTGCCGGGGCATGTCCGTTCAGGGCGAGCTGCAGCAGGACGCCGCTGCCGGAACAGGACCCGCGGCTTGTCGGCATGAGGACAATCCTACCCGCGACGGACTGGCCATGAAGATCGTGGTGCGCGTCGATCACCACGCCTGTGTCCGGGTCAACGCCGCCCCAGAAGCTAAGTCCCTCGGAACAGACGGCGATGTCGCCTTCCACATCAGCCGGAACTATGAGGAATGCTGCCTCAACTGCCATTCGACGGTGCCGCCGCACTCGGCGCATGCCTGGACCTGTCCAGGACGGATCTGGAAGGCAGACGCTCGGAGACAGCCGTCCTCCACGACCGGCAGATGCCGGAACGCCGGCCGCTGCAGCCTGTCATCTCCTGATGCAAGGCAACATCCGGTCCCGGCCCTGCGTCAAAGTCGATCTGCATCGAGGGTTCGCGGACCCCGGCTGTCGTCGCCGAGCGCAAACCGTTCGTGTCCCGCTCACCTGCGTCGCCCAAATTTGACGTCCACGAGAACTTGGCCGGGTGGAGATCCGGAATTGGTCGGCGCCCGAACCCGTGGCACCTGCCGGGTCCGATGCCGTACGTCCTGCCGGAACGCGAAGTCAGGGATCCCGCGTCGAGAAAACGGCGGGCGTGGGCCGGATTGGTGGCGGGAAGTTCGGCCGCATTATCGCAACTCCCTGTTTCCGAACAGGGTTTCCCCGTCGCCCTCGGAGCACGCGACGCCGGACGCAGCGGGGAGCTGCAATGCGCCGTCTCGAAGACCGTGCCGCCCCCGGCCGGCCAGCGGGGATTCGGCGCCTGGCATGTCGTGTCGCCGCGGCGGCGCAGGTTTCGTGCCGCCAAGTGACCGACCTGAATGAAAGGGATGTTCGACCCCAATTGCAGGCCCCCCGGAAATTTGCCGACGGTCATACTATCCGACACGAGCAATCGAACAAGCGCGGATTCCGCGCCGTCCCGGAAGGCATCCGCGGATGGACCGGCATTTTCTCGCCGTGCCGAGAGGTTTCGACCCGCTGATGCAGGGCTTCCCCGAGCACGCTGACCGTCACCCGCCCGGTGCGCTTGTTCGGTGTACCGCCCGGGCAGATGCCCGACCCGTCGCGGCCATCGAGCCTCCGCATCCTCTCCGGCGCGGCAGGCCGATTGCGGGGATGGGGCGCCATGCGAATTCCCGGACACCTCGCAGTGCGGGCAATTGATCCGCCTCGCGTCAGGTGAACTTGTTGCCTTGCGGGAAGCCGCGAGGCGCCATCCGCCCAGCCGTCGCGCGGGATCCTTGCCAGTTGTCCAATTCCTTGACGGTCCGGGTACGTCCTGCCGGGTCAAGCCAAGCAAGGCCCTTGGACAATTCAAAGGTTCTGGCATCCGAAAGTCCGCCGTCCCTGTATTTCTGAAGTCGCACGCCCTTGCCACGCGACATTTCCGGAAGATCCGCAACCGGAAACAGGAGCATCTTTCGATTCTGCCCGACGACAGCAACATGATCGCCGTCAACGGGACGGCACGCCACGGCAGTCGCATCGCCCCTGACGTTGAGAACCTGCTTTCCGGCACGGGTCTGCGCCACGACCTCGTCTTCCGCAACCACGAAGCCGTAGCCGGCAGATGAGGCGAGCAGGAGCTGCTGCCCGGGTCGATGGACAAGAAGGGCAACGATCTCGCATTCATTCGGCAAGTCGACCATCAAGCGCACGGGTTCCCCCATGCCCCGGCCGCCCGGCAGGTTCGCGGCGGACAGCGTGTAGAAGCGACCGTTCGTGCCCAGGAGAAGCAGCCGGTCGGTCGTTTCGGCATGGAAGACGTGAAGGGGGCCGTCGCCATCCTTGAACTTGAATTCGCGGGACAGATCGACATGGCCGCTCATGGCCCGGATCCAGCCCATCCTCGAACACACGACGGTGACCGGTTCGCGGTCGATCATCGCCTCCAGCGGCACATCCTCGATCTCGACCACCTCGCCGAACCGGGTGCGGCGCTTGTCGCCGAACTTCTTCCTTGCATCACGCAACTGGTCAGCGATGGCTGTCCATTGCCGGCCTTCGCTCTCCAGAAGATCCTCGATGTCCGCCCGCTCCTTCGTCAGGTCGTCAAACTCCTTTCGAAGCTCCAGTTCCTCGAGCCGGCGCAGCGAGCGCAGGCGCATGTTGAGTATTGCGTCAACCTGGACCTCCGACAGTTCGCCGTCGCCGGGGTGCGGCGACTCGTAGTCCTTCTCGGATGTCGCGCGCGCATGCTCCCTCGACCAATCCTCGCGCATCAGGGCAGGCTTCGGATCTTCGTCGTAGCGGATGATGTCGATAACGCGATCGAGATTCAGGAACGCGGTCACGAAGCCCTCAAGCACCTCGAGGCGGTGGTCGATCTTGTCGAGCCGGAACTTCGAGCGCCGCTGCAGCACCTCGCGGCGATGATCCAGAAACGCGCGCAGCACATCCTTGAGCGAAGCGACCTTCGGCGTCACGCCGTCGATCAGCACGTTCATGTTCATGCTGAAACGAACTTCCAGATCCGAGGTCCGGAAAGCCATGTTCATCAGGACTTCGGGCGCGACGTTGCGTGATCGCGGCTCAAGAACGATCCGGATGTCGTCCGCGCTTTCGTCCCGGACGTCCGCAAGAACCGGGATTTTGCGCGTCTGGATCGCCTCTGCAAGCCGTTCGATCAAGCGACCCTTCTGAACCTGATAGGGAATCTCCGTGACCACGATCTGCCACTGCCCTCTGCCCAGATCCTCTACATTCCATGTTGCGCGCGTGCGGAAGCCGCCGCGCCCTGTCCTGTATGCTTCGGCAATCGCCTCGCGCGGTTCGACTATGACGCCGCCTGTCGGAAAATCCGGGCCCTGCACGCATTCGATCAGGGTGTCGTCGCGCACACGATCCGAATTCTTCGCCTTCGCCAGGTGAATGCAGGCGTCGCAAAGCTGTCCGATGTTGTGCGGCGGGATGTTGGTCGCCATCCCCACTGCAATCCCGCTGGATCCGTTTGCCAGAAGATTGGGAAAGGCCGCCGGAAGCACCACCGGCTCTTCCAGCGTTCCGTCGTAATTGGGACGGAAATCGACCGCGTTCTCGTCGAGCCCCTCGATCAACGCCTCAGCGAAGGAGGTCATGCGCGCCTCGGTATAGCGTGACGCGGCCGGGTTGTCGCCGTCGACATTCCCGAAGTTTCCCTGTCCGTCGACCAAAGGATAGCGGACGTTGAATTCCTGGGCGAGCCGGACCATCGCGTCATAGATCGCGCCGTCGCCATGGGGGTGATAGTTGCCCATCACGTCGCCAGAGATCTTGGCCGACTTGCGATACCCGCCAGACGAGTTCAGCCGCAGTTCACGCATCGCGTAAAGGATGCGTCGATGCACCGGCTTCAGGCCGTCCCGAACGTCGGGCAGGGCGCGATGCATGATCGTCGAGAGCGCATAGGTCAGGTATCGCTCGCCGATGGCGCGACGGAGCGGCTCTGCAAGATTCCGGAACTCTATATTGGGGTCGTCCGTGGCGCTGCTCATGTATGTAGCATTATCTCCCGAATCCCGTCAGGTAAAGCGATCAGGGAACATGAAGCGCCCGCAAGATCAGTCAGCATGCGCGGATTCGGACGCGGCCGCAGACTCGCGGTATTGACAAGCGGCGGGACGGGCTGCCATTGGAACCGTCGATCCATCCGGGAAATCTCTCCACGTGACCGACGGTCGAAAATCCCTGCTGATCACCGGTTGCTCTTCCGGCATCGGCTACGATGTGGCGCACGGCATGGCGGCGCGCGGCTGGCGGGTCCTTGCCGCATGCCGCAAGGAGGCCGACTGCGAGCGGCTCGAAGGCGAGGGGCTCGAAAGCCTCGTGCTGGACTACGAGGACCAGTCGGGAATCGGGGACGCAGCCCGCGAGGCTCTTTCTCGAACGGACGGCAAGCTCGACGCCGTGTTCAACAACGGCGCCTATGCTGTTCCGGGCCTGCTCGAGGACCTTCCGACCGACGCGCTGCGGGCCAATTTCGAGGCGAATTTCTTCGGGCACCATGAGTTGACGAGGTGCCTGCTGCCTGCCTTCCGGCGACAGGGTCACGGACGAATCCTGATGAACTCGTCCGTGCTCGGCTTCTTTGCGCTTCCGTGGCGCGGCTCCTACAATTCGACCAAGTTCGCGGTCGAGGGCTGGGCCGACACGCTGCGCCGGGAATTGAGAAGCACGGGCATCCGCGTGATCCTGATCGAGCCCGGACCGATCACAAGCAGCATCCGCCAGAACTCGATTCCCCATTACGAGCGGTGGATAGACGCGCCGTCCTCCGCCAGGGCGGACGAGTACCGCAAGAGGCTCGAACCGCGGCTCTACAGCGAATCAGCGAAACCCGACCCGTTCGAGCTGCCCGCCAGCGCCGTCACGCGTTGCGTCGCGCATGCCTTGACGCATCCAAACCCTCGCCCCAGATACCGCATTACCGTCCCTACGAAGTTCATTTACATTGCAAAACGGTTTATGACGACACGCATGGCGGACCGGTTCATGTCGCGCAGTTGAACGAGTGCCTCCGCCGCCCACGTTCCGTTCACTGACGCCCGGGAGAGATCATGCCGCTTGACAACCCGCTCTTCATTCCGGTGGTGATCGCCGTGGTTCTCGTCCTGCTCGTTCTCATGACCGGAATCGGCGGGTTTGCCCGAGGAGGCGATTTCAACCGCAAGCACGCGAACAGGATCATGCGGTATCGCATCTACGCACAGGCCGTTGCCGTCATGCTGATCCTGGCATTTGTCCTTGTCGGCGGAGGAAACTGACATGGTCGTCCTGAACAAGATCTACACCAGGACCGGCGACGGCGGCGATACCGCGCTTGGCAACAATGACCGTGTGCCCAAGCATTCGGCGCGGGTCTCGGCCTACGGAACCGTGGACGAACTGAACGCGGCGCTGGGTGTTGCGAGGTTGCATGCCAAGGGAGAGGACATTGACGACGCCCTGGCTCGCATTCAGAACGACCTGTTCGACCTTGGCGCGGATCTTTGCCGCCCGGACATGGAGAAGGACGGCGAGTCCGGATATCCGGTGCTCAGGATGTCGGACGGCCAGACGAAACGACTTGAGGCCGAAATCGACTCGATGATCAAGCGACTTGAGCCGTTGAGGTCGTTCATCCTTCCGGCTGGGTCCGCCCTTGCCGCGCACTTGCATCTTGCACGAACGATCGCACGGAGGGCGGAACGGCTGGCCGTCGAACTCGCAAGCGCCGAAGAGGTGAACGGGGCGGCGCTGACCTATCTCAACCGCCTGTCAGACTGGCTGTTCTGCGCGGCCCGCATCGCGAATGACGAGGGCCGGTCCGACGTGCTCTGGAGCCCGGGCGCACACCGCTAGATGCATGGCATCGGGACCCGGCAAGCACGCGGTCAGGCAGGCCTGCAGTCGGATCAGTTCATTGCCTTGACGCGCGTGGAAAGGCGCGACATTTTCCGAGCGGCCGTGTTCTTGTGGTAGATGCCCTTCCTGACACCGCGCATCAGCTCGGGCTGTGCCTGTCGAAGCTCGTCCTGCGCCGCATTCTTGTCGCCCGACGAGATCGCGTCCTCGACCTTCCTGAGATGCGTGCGTATGCGCGAGCGACGCGCCTTGTTGACAGCCTGGCGACGAATGATCTGCCGCGCGCGTTTCTTGGATTGTGGCGTGTTTGCCATGTTCGTGGTCCCTGTTCCGGGTCTAGATCAGATTGCGATGAAGCCCGGGCCGGCCACCAGGACCGGCAGACACTTAGCCTAGGCGGGCTCCACGCGCATGCAGACGGGGCGAATAGCGAATTCCCGTGACTTTGAAAAGACCCTATTTGTCGCGAAAGCGAGGTTCGCGCTTCTCCAGGAAGGCGGCCATGCCCTCGGCCTGGTCATGGGACGCGAAAAGGGCATGGAACATCCGCCGTTCGAACAGGATGCCCTCGCGGAGAGTCGTTTCGTAGCTGCGATCCACCGCCTCCTTCACGACCATGCTCGTCAGCATCGACTTCTCGGAAATGCGGCGCGCCGCGGATGTTGCCTCTTCCATCAGCTTCTTTGCCGGAACGACGCGACTCACCAGGCCCGCGCGTTCCGCCTCCTCGGCATCCATGAAGCGCCCGGTGAGGTGCATGTCCATGGACTTGGACTTGCCCACGAAGCGCGTCAGGCGCTGCGTGCCGCCGATGCCCGCGACGATTCCGAGATTGATCTCAGGCTGACCGAACTTGGCCGTATCCGCCGCGATGATGAAGTCGCATGTCATGGCCAGTTCGCATCCGCCGCCCAGGGCGTAGCCGGCGACGGCGGCAATGATCGGCTTGCGGCACCTCAGGATTGCTTCGGTCTCCGCCGTATACAGATCCTCCGCAAGGGCCTGCACGAAGGTCTTTTTCGACATTTCCTTGATGTCGGCACCGGCAGCAAACGCCTTTTCCGAGCCGGTCAGGATGATGCAGCGCACCTTGTCGTTCGCGGAGGCTTCGTCGAGCGCACGCGAAAGCTCACCGAGCAGCTCGATGCTCAACGCGTTCATCACGTCCGGGCGGTTCATGCGAATGGTCGTGACGTGGTCTTCCGTCTCTACGATGATCGTCTCAAAGGCCATGTGATCGGTCCCGGCAGTTTCGGTTGCGCAAAGCCTTAACAATCACGGGAAGCAGATCAAGCCATCTATGGAACACCTATCGCCGGGCTGCCCGTTCCATTCGCCTTGACGTGCGCGTTGCACGTGCAACCGAAGGTCTTGCCAGAACGCAGATTGTCCGGCCAGCCTCCGCAGCGGCATCGCGGGTCTCGGCCGTGCCGCGACGCCTGGGCAAATGGGGCGAATCGTCACGAGGAAGAGAGAGTTTTCTGTGCGTGATCGGCCTTCCTGCATGGGATTTCCTGAACCGGCTGGACACTCCCCTTCCAGCCCCGACAACCATTCCCGCGGATCAGGACGAAAGCGCCTGCCCGGCGAGGCCGGACGGGCCGCCAGGCATGCCCGCAGTGACGCAAACAGACGGGAAAACCGGGTTCGGGACACGGAATCGCCGCCACGGCCATCAACCCTCCGACGCAGTTCCCCTATCTTTGGCACTTCGGGCAGTGGAAGCTGGACCTCCCGGACTGCACGGTGCGCATGATCCGTCCACCGCAGCCAGGCTTCACGCAGGGATCGCCGTCACGGCCATATGCGCGGAAGGCGTGCTGGAAGTATCCCAGTTCTCCATCCGCCTGCCGATAATCCCTGAGGCTGGAGCCGCCGGCGGCTATCGCTTCGGACAGGACGTCCCGGACATGCGGCACAAGGCTCGCTATCCTTCTGGCCGCAATGCGCGACACGCGCCGTGTCGGCGAAACCCCCGCCCGATGCAACACTTCGCAAGCGTAGATGTTGCCCAGGCCCGCCACAACGCGCTGGTCCAGGAGCGCGGCCTTTATGGTCGTGCGGCGACCCTTCAGGGTGCTGGTCAGGTAGACTTCGTCGAATTCATTCCCGAGCGGCTCCGGCCCGATCCCGGCCAGCCGTTGATGCTGCTCCGCGGCATCCGTCGCCACCAGGTCCATGGCGCCAAAGCGGCGCGGGTCGTTAAACGTCACGCGGGCACCGTCCTCCATGTGAAACACGACATGATCGTGCCTGTCGTGCATCGCGTGTCGGTTCCGGAATGCGCCTGGCGCATCACCTGAAATCAGGATGCGGCCGGACATGCCGAGATGCACAAGCAGCGTTTCCCCGCTCGACAGATCCGCAAGCAGGTATTTTGAGCGCCGGCGCAACGCCATGACCCGCGTCCCCGAAACCCGCTCTGCCATGCGCTCCGGCAGCGGCCAGCGCAGGTTCGGTCGATTGACGTCGGTCCGCAGGATCCGCGCGCCTTCCATCACCGGCAGCAGGCCGCAGCGGACGGTCTCGACCTCCGGAAGTTCAGGCATGTCCGTCCGAGGGACCGGTTGCCGACACGCTTGATCTCTTGCCGGAATCGACTGCTGCCATGGTGCCGGGCTCCTTCCTCTCTCGCGGCTTCCGGGACGCGATCCGCCCCGCCGGCCACCGTCCCATGTGCTTCGGGAGGGCGGTGTTCCTGCACGATATCCGAAACGGACACCGCCTTCCAAAGAGAAGTTGCCCTGCTTGTCCGCAGGCCAGATTCAGCTGTGGACAAGGTTGATTCCCTTGGTTTTCTGAACATACAAGGATGAGGTTTGCGGTTCGCTGCGAAGGGGCACGATGATCGACGAAAACGAAAGCACGACGCATTTCGGTGCCCGCGAGGTGCGCGAGGACGAAAAGGCCGGCCTTGTCCAGGACGTCTTTTCCAGCGTCGCGTCCCGATACGACGTGATGAACGACCTCATGTCAGGCGGCATTCATCGACTTTGGAAGGACGCCATGATGGACTGGCTGGCGCCGCGGGGCCATCAGCGCCTACTGGACGTGGCCGGCGGAACGGGAGACATCGCGCTCCGGTTCCTGAAGCGCGCGCCCGAGGCATCCGCTATCGTCCTGGACATGACGGAATCGATGCTGAACGAGGGCCGCAAGCGGACCCAAGGGACCCGACTGTCGGACCGCGTCGAATGGGTGGCGGGCGACGCGATGTCCCTTCCCTTTCCAAACTCCGACTTTGACGTGTGCACGATCTCCTTCGGAATCCGAAACGTCACGAGAACCGGGGATGCGTTGGCTGAGGCCTTCCGCGTGCTCAGGCCGGGCGGGCGGCTGATGGTGCTGGAGTTCTCCCGCGTGACAGTCCCGATCCTGCAGGGCATCTACGACCTCTATTCCTTCAACGTGATCCCCCGCATGGGCCAGGCGGTCACGGGGGACAGGGACAGCTATCAGTACCTGGTCGAATCGATCCGTCGCTTTCCGGACCAGGACTCCTTTGCCGAGATGATCCGCGACGCCGGGTTCGAACAGGTCAGGTACCGCAACTTGTCCATGGGCATCGCGGCACTGCACTCGGGATGGAAGATCTAGATGCGCGGTCCGCACAACATCTTTCGGCTTGTTCGTACCGGGGCGACATTTGAACGCACAGGCGCGATGCGAACGGTGCTGGAGGCCATGAACGCGCCGCCATCGGTACGCGTTGCCGCGCGCGTACTCGGCTGGCCGTTCAAGTGGCTTGGCCACAGGGGCGACCCGAATCTGCCGACGGTGACCCGGGCGCTCATGGCCATGGGGCCGGCCTTCATCAAGCTCGGCCAAACCCTGTCGACGCGACCGGATGTTGTCGGTCGTGACCTGGCCGAGCAATTGCTCGTTCTTCAGGACAAGCTGCCGCCCTTTCCGACTGCCGCGGCAAAGAAGACGATCCAGGCGGAGTTGGGCGCTCCCGTCGAGGAGCTCTTCTCGGACTTCTCAGGCCCGGTGGCAGCGGCCTCCATCGCGCAGGTTCACAAGGCCCGGCTTGCAGGTTCGGGCGAAGCAGTTGCCGTGAAGGTCCTGCGTCCGAAAATCGTGCGGAACATGCGGCGCGACATTGACGCATTCTTCTTCGCAGCCCGCGTGATCGAGGCGCTGGCACCGGGGTCGAGACGGTTGAGACCGCTTGATGTCGTTGCGCATTTCGAAGGCGTGGTCATGGCCGAACTGGATCTCCGGCTCGAGTCGGCGAACGCGTCCGAATTCGCCGCGAACGCGGCCAAGGACGAGGGCATTCGCGTTCCCAGGACGAGGTGGGACTTGTCGTCGCGACGCGTGCTGACGCTTGACTGGCTGGATGGCATTCCGCTCAGCGACCTGGATGCTCTTGACCGGGCGGGACACGACCGGGCCCGGCTTGCCCGAAAGTTGATGTCGACATTCCTGAGCCATGCCCTGCGTGACGGGTACTTTCACGGCGACATGCATCAGGGGAACTTTCTGGTGGCCAGGAACGGCGACCTCGTGGCCCTCGACTTCGGAATCATGGGACGGATCGACGCCTATACCCGTCGCGTCTATGCCGAGATCCTCATCGGATTCATCCGCAGGGACTACCGGCGAGTCGCCGAAGTCCATTTCGAGGCCGGGTATGTCCCCAAGAACCGCGATGTCAACGAATTCGCGCAAGCGCTTCGTGCCGTCGGAGAGCCGATTTTCGGAATCGAGGCCAGCCGGATTTCCATGGCAAGGCTTCTGAGCCATCTCTTTGAGGTGACGGAACGCTTCGGAATGGAGACGCGGACCGAGTTGCTGCTGCTGCAAAGGACCATGGTCGTGGTCGAAGGTGTCGCGCGGTCCCTTGATCCGCACATGAACATCTGGAATGTCGCGCGGCCGACCGTCGAGCGCTACATCACCGAGAACATCGGTCCGAAGGCGATTCTCCGCGAGGCGATCCAGACGTTGCAGGTGCTGAGCCGATTCGGACCGAAGCTGCCGGAAATTGCCGAGGACATCCTCGCCCGGCAGACACAGGGCCCCGCCGCACCGGATCGACGGCCGTGGCTTGGCCGAGCGCTTCTTCTGGTCGTTGCCGCCGCCATCGGATTTGGCATCGGTTTCCTTGTCTAGGGTCTTTCGCGGTCGCAGTCGAGTTGGATGACCTGCCCCCGTTCGATGAGCGTTTCGCCATGATGCACGATCTGCATGTGTCCCTGCCTTGGCCACGATCACAGGCGTAGCGATAAAAACTCAGCCCGTTGGAACTCTCTGGCATTTTGGCTGGGCATCATTGACATATCAAGATTTTGGGGCCCGTCTTGCCCTGAAACCGTCCAGGCACGCTTCGCGTCAAGGATGCCTTCAAATGCGCATTTCGCTAGAAAACTTCAGCCCGTTCGACTACCCCGACGCAAAACGGGGAAAATTCCGAGGTGCCCAAACCCATGCTTCGAAGCCGGAAATGGTTCAGCAATCCAGACAATCGCGAGATGACCGCGCTCTATCTCGAACGATATCTCAACTACGGACTGACCCCTGAAGAATTGCAGTCCGGCAAGCCCATCATTGGGATCGCCCAGACCGGCAGCGACCTTTCGCCCTGCAACCGCCATCATCTCGAACTGGCCAAGCGAGTGCGCGACGGCGTGAACGCGGCCGGCGGGACGGCCATGGAATTCCCGGTGCATCCGATCCAGGAAACCGGAAAGCGCCCGACGGCATCGCTTGACCGCAACCTTGCCTACCTGTCGCTGACCGAGTCGCTCTTCGGATATCCCATCGACGCCGTTGTCCTGATGATCGGCTGCGACAAGACGACGCCCGCACTGCTCATGGCCGCCTCCACGGTGAATCTTCCGGCGATCGCCCTGTCGGTCGGACCAATGCTGAACGGCTGGTTCCGCGGCCAGCGCACGGGGTCTGGAACGATCGTGTGGAAAGCGCGCGAACTCCATGCGGCCGGCGAAATCGACGATGCCGGGTTCATGGAACTGGTGGCCTCGTCGGCGCCGTCCACCGGGTATTGCAATACGATGGGAACCGCCACGACCATGAACAGCCTGGCGGAAGCGCTGGGAATGCAGATGCCCGGCTCGGCGGCGATTCCCGCACCCTATCGGGAACGCGGACAGATGGCCTATGAATCCGGCCGCCAGATCGTCGAGATGGTGCGTGCCGACCGAAGGCCGTCCGACATCATGACGCGCAAGGCCTTCGAGAACGCCATCGTCGTCAACTCCGCCATCGGCGGCTCGACAAATGCACCCATCCATCTGGCGGCCATCGCCCGGCACCTGGGCGTGCCGCTCTGCAATGACGATTGGCAGAAGCTCGGACACAGGATACCTCTCATCGTGAACCTCCAGCCCGCAGGTGAATACCTCGGTGAAGACTATCACCGCGCCGGCGGGGTTCCGGCGGTCGTGGGCGAATTGATGGAGGCGGGCCTGTTGCCGCATCCGGACGCGCTTACCGCAAATGGCAAGACCATCGGGGAAAACTGCGGAGAGCGAACGAGCGAGAACCCGGACGTCATCAAGACCGTTGCGGCGCCGATGATGCAGGATGCCGGCTTCATCAACCTCAAGGGCAACCTCTTCGAGAGCGCGATCATGAAGACGAGCGTGATCTCCGAGGAATTCCGGGACCGCTACCTTTCGAACCCGGACGATCCCGACGCCTTCGAATGCCGCGCGATCGTATTCGATTCGATCGAGGACTATCATGAACGCATCGACGACCCTGCCTTGGAAATCGACGAAAACTGCATTCTCATCATGCGAGGCGCCGGGCCAATCGGATATCCCGGAGGAGCTGAAGTCGTGAACATGCGCCCGCCCGCCTACCTGCTCAAGAGAGGCGTGCATTCCTTGCCGTGCCTGGGCGATGGCAGGCAGTCCGGGACGTCGGGCTCGCCGTCGATCCTGAACGCTGCGCCGGAGGCGGCCGCAGGCGGAGGGCTGGCAATCGTCCGGACCGGGGACCGGATCCGAATCGATCTCAGGACGTGCAGCGCCAACGTGCTCGTCGACGACACCGAGCTGGAGAGGCGCCGCGCGACCCTGCCCGAAAGGCCGTTCGCCCCGGAAAGCCAGTCACCCTGGCAAGAGATCTTTCGCGAAAGGACCGAGCAATTCTCTGAAGGCATGGTTCTGAAGGGTGCACCGGACTATCAGGACATCGCGCGTACCAAGGGGGTGCCACGAGACAACCACTAGGAGCCGCACCCGACCTTGGCCAACGGGCCGGAGTCCCTGGACCCGTTCCAGCGTGCAGCGCGCGTTCAGGCCTTCCAGCGCACCTCGCCCAGCTCGGCGATGTCGTAGCCGCCGAGTGCCGCCGCCCGTTCCGCAAGCGCCGGGCTGCGGCAAAAGGCCAGGAGCGCCTGGAACGGTTTCTCGAAGTATGCGCCGCGATCCACGAGAATGTCGAACCGCTCCAACACAAGGGGCACAAAGGCAAGGCCGAACGGCTTCGCCACGGACTCCAGTCCCAAGGTCACCTCGGCCAGCCCTTCGGCAACGGAAAGCACGGCATCCTGCTCGGTGCGAACCGGATCGGTGAATTGAACGTCGTCCGCCGGGATTCCCTCTCCCGCCAGCAGATGCCTGAGGAGGATATCCGTGCCGGACTCGCTTTGCCGCGCGGCGACCGTCTTGCCCGCCAGGTCGCTCACGACATTGCAGCGGCCCGCATCCTCGAGCCGGGTCACCAGGCCGCGGCGACGTCCGGCCCAGGACAGGAGAACGGCGTCCTGCCCGGAACACTCCCGTTCGACAAAGACCTTGTTCCACGTGTCCGTACCGGCATCGTGAACATGCAGGCCGGCGGCAAGGCCTTCTCCGGCATTGAACCGGGCTGCCCCGTCCCGACTGCCGTCGAGGAGCAGGGCCAGGCCGCAGCGTGACTGCCGCACCGCCCATTCCAGCAATGGGTCGTGGCTGCCAAGAATGACTTTCGGCCGGTTCGTCCCGTCCGCCGGCCCGGTTCGCTGGCTTGCCATCCATGCCCGGATTTCGCCCTCGGGAAACAGGAGCTTGCCCGTTACCCGCGAGCACGGCACCTTGCCCGAGGCAGCCAGGTCATACACCTTGCGTTCCTTGACGCGCAGCAGGTCGGCCAGTTCATGAACGGTCAGGTATTCGTGGGCCGACCCGGTCATTTTGCCGTCCTTGCATTCGGAAAGAACAGCTGCTGGCCGCCTTTCCTGTGTGACGCGATCGCGTCCTGGCCCTCCTTGGAAGTCAGCCAGTCAACGAGGACCTGCCCGTCCTCCGCCCGCACGTTCGGGCACTTCTCCGGGTTTATGAGCATTACTCCGTATTGATTGAACAGCAGTGGATCGCCTTCGACATGGATCCCGTAGTCCTGCGTATTGCCAAAGGTGATCCAGGTGGCCCGGTCGGTCATGACATAGCCGCCCATCCCGATTCCCGCGTTCAGCGTGGCGCCCATGCCCGACCCGGTCTCGCGATACCAGTGACCCGAGGCCGGAACCGGATCAATCCCGGTCAATTCCCAAAGCATGCGCTCCTTGCGGTGAGTTCCGGAATCGTCGCCCCTTGACGCGAAGATGGCTTCGGCTTCCGCGATCCGCTTCAGCGCCGTCCCGACATCGTCAAGTCCCGCTATTCCTGCGGGATCGGCCTGCGGGCCGACGATGACGAAGTCGTTGTACATGACGTCAAATCGTTCGACGCCTCCGCCTTCGGCGACGAATTTCTCCTCGGCCGGCCTCGCGTGCACGAGCAGCACGTCTCCGTCACAATTGTCCGCGTTGCGGATCGCCTGGCCCGTTCCCACGGCGACGACGCGAACCAGGATGCCTGAAGTTTCCTCGAACCTGGGCAGAAGATGGTCGTAGAGATCTGAATTCGCGGTCGAGGTGGTGGATTGCAGGATGATGTTCCCGGCCTCGGCCATCCCGCCGAGACTCGCCAGAAGGAGAATCGTCAAAAATCGCATTTCATGTCTCCACAAGCCGATCGAGATGGCCGGACAGATAGGCCCGCGCCACATCGGTTTCCGGGCTGTTGAAAAAGGCGTCGGCCGAGGCTTCTTCGGCAACGCGACCGTTGCTCAGGAACACGACGTCTTCCGCCAGGCGACGGGCCTGCTGGACGTCATGGGTCACAAAGATGATGCGGACGCCGTCCCGAGCCGCCGCCGTGACGATGCCTTCGATCGCCTGGACGGATTCCGGATCGAGGCTCGCGGTTGGTTCGTCAAGAAACAGCGTGTCCGGCTCGGTCGCGAGCGCCCGCGCGATCGCCAGTCGCTGCTGCTCGCCACCGGACAGGCGGCGGGCCGGACGGTCAGCCAGCGAAGCAAGGTCCACGCGCTCCAGCAAGTCGCGGCAGCGGCTTCGATCCTTGCGTCGGGCCTTGAGAACGAAATCGATGTTCGCCGCCACCGAGCGCCGAAGGAGCACAGGCTTCTGAAAGACCAGCGCCTGCGCCTTGCACTGCTCTGCCGAGAGCGGCTTCCCCCCGACCAGGATCTGTCCGGCAGAGGGACGGATCAGCCCATGCATCAAGCGCAGGAGGAGGCTCTTGCCTGCGCCGTTCGGACCCATGACGACCGTCGTTCCGATGGGCTCAAGCGTGAGCGCGGGCACGTCGATCAGCCTGGTCCCTGCCACATCGTACGCCAGCGCCTTCAGCTCGATTCGGCACGCTCGCGTTCCGGTCGGGTCATTCCTGTCCATGCGCTCAGGCATCGGCATGTCCAGCGGTGCCGGCACGGAGCCCGTGCACTGCCGCCGTCACGGCCATGGCAAGTGCCAGCAGCACCATGCCAAGGGCCAGGGCAAGGGGAAGGTTGCCTCTCGACGTCTCAAGCGTAATCGCGGTCGTCATGACCCGAGTCAGATGATCTATGTTGCCGCCCACGATCATGACAGCCCCAACTTCCGCCACGGCACGTCCGAAGCCCGCGAGGGCGACGGTAAAGAGCGCGAAGCGGCCATCCCATAGCAGTGCCTGGATGATCTGACGTGCGGAAAGGGCAAGGGAACGAAATTGCTCCGCATATTCGAGATGCAGGTCTTCGAGAACCTGGCGCGACAAGGCCACCACGATGGGGGCGATGAGGATCGTCTGCGCAATGATCATCGCGGTCGGCGTATAGAGCAGCCCGAGGAAGCCCAGCGGTCCCGAGCGCGAAAGATGGAGATAGACGATCAGGCCGACCACGACAGGCGGCAACCCCATCAGCGCGTTGATCAGCACAAGGACCGGGCCGCGGCCCGGAAACCGGGTCACCGCAAGAATCGCTCCAAGGGGCAGGCCCAGTACGCAGGCAATCGACGTGGCGGACAAGCTGACATACAGCGACAGCGTCACGATCTCGAGGAGATCGGCGTCCGCCGCGAGAAGCAGTCCGATGGCCAGTTCGATAGCTTCGCCAATTTGCTGCATAATTTACTTTTCTCTGCAAATTTTTCATAATACTAACGGTATTCGGAAGTTTTGCAAGCACATTTGACCTTGCGCCTCGATGACGTGTCCCCCCTGTCCGATCCGCATGCACTCTGCACGCGAAGCGGCACCGCATTGGGACGTTCCGCCTACCAAAGAGCGACGGCGGCGGCGCAGCGAAGGATGGTGTGCGCGGGCCTCGCGGCTGCCCCCATGAACAGGGCTTCCAATGGCGGTGGATCACTGCGCGTGTCCGCGACGCGGGAAACCATTTTCGCGCAGCTCGATTCCGTGCACACGGTCGTTCACCCGAATTGCTTCGATGCGGCGGGAACTCTCGCATCGACAGCGGCATCCGAACCGAGCGTGGGCAAGTCCGCGTCAATCCAGTTGGCAGGCCTCCCGTCGTGGAACGGGGCATGGGGATCCCTCGACACCTTTTCGTGACGTCAGAACTGTTGCGGCGCCCGGTGCGTGACCGTCTTCCCGATGGACAAGGCCCGAGCAACCAAGATATGAAGGTCCTATGCTCAATCCATTCCCGGAGGGTTGGTATTTCGTCGCACAGCGCGAAGCGATCGAAAGGTCCGGTCTCCTGAAAAAGACTTGGCTCGGCAATCAGGTTGTGGCCTGGTGCAACGATGCGGGCGACGTCTGCGTGGCCGAGGCAGTCTGTCCGCATCTGGGTGCCGACTTGAGCCCCGATGCCGGGGGCCGGGTGCGCAACGGTTGCCTGGTTTGTCCGTTTCACGGGTTCGAGTACGACGCCGCCGGCCTATGTGTCGCAACGCCATATGCACCCGCGCCGAAGTCCGCCAGACTGCGGGTGTTCGCAACGAGCGAAATCGAGGGGTTGATCTTTGCCTGGCACGGCATCGGTGACCGGTCGCCCCAATGGCAGCTTCCAGCGCCACCTCCGCAAGGGCGCGATTGGAGCGGACTTGAAATCTGGAGCGTGCGGTTTGCAGGACATCCACAGGAAACGACCGAAAACTCCGTGGACCTTGGACACTTGCGATACGTGCACGGCTACGACAGCGTCGACAGGGTGGGCCCGCTCGTGTTCGAAGGCGCCTGCCTCAAGGGCAGTTTCGATTTCAAGCGAACCCGGGCAATCGCGGGCCTTGAGATCTTCAAGTATGATGTATCTGCCGTCTCCAGCATACATGGGCTTGGGTACTCCATCGTTGAGATTCGTGAGCATTCGATCGGAATCGATTCCCGGCTTTGGGTGCTCGCGACACCGATCGACGGCACGGACATTGAAATGACCCTGGTCAGCCAGGTACGGCTGTTGCGGAGCCCGAAGCGCCCGATCGCCGGAATGCGCTTCCTTCCCGTGAAGCTGCGCACACGGGTCCTGAACAAGATCCTGATTTCGGCGCAACGACACGACGTCATGCAGGACGTCGTCATTTGGCGCAGAAAGACATTCCGCCCCCGACCGCTTCTTTGCCGTTCGGACGGCGAAATCATGAAATTCCGGCGATACTGCGCGCAGTTCTATCCGGACGGCGAGCTTCTCTTGGAAGACGAGCGCCTTGATTTCGGGACGTCGGCCGACACGCCCGGTCCTGAGCAGCCTGACCAGGTTCGAGCACGAGCCGGGTAGCGACCATCCCGCCAGACTTGGCAGACCTCGGCTTCTGCCAAGGCAAGCACGGCAGCAGCCGACCTACGGCCTGGAAAGCAGATTGTTCAAGGCACTCGGCGCATGGAGGATGGGCCTGAAACCGTCAAAATGTCGAAAGTTGCTGCTGCTGCCTGCACCGGCTCGAGCACCTTGCCGTCCATGCGTGCCGCCGTACTGACAACGTCGTCCGTCCCACCCTTCGTGCAGTGCATCCCTGCTGCAAGCGGAATTGCCGACGCGATCCGGCATCTGCGCAAGAATTCTGGCTTTCTCCGCTGCTGTCTCGTGGCCCGGTCGATTTCTACGCCGAGCCTGCGGCAAGTGCTGTTGGACCCTCTTTCGCGTCCTTCCGCGTGAAGGCAATCGGGAACCAGTCTTCCCGAAGCCTCTCCCCAGAGACCATTCCGTGCCCGGGGAACGGCGGCGAGGTTCGGCCCGGTCGTTCGACATAGCGTGCGTCGTCGCCAACGAAACGGAGAGAGAATGCACGCCGACGGCCGGTCGAGACGTTGCCGCGGGCTCCGTGCAGAATGTCAAAGCTGAACGCAACCGCGTCGCCCGGTTGCATCGGCCATTCTCGAATTTCCATGCCCTCTGCGTCAGGATCGGGCACAGGCATGTAGGCATCTTCGTCAGGGTAGAAATTGTCCTCGTTCAGCCAACGTGTCGGCAGCACCGGCTTCGACCAGAGGTGCGAACCTGCGACGCAGCGCAGCGTGGCATCGGTGACCGGATCGACCGGTGACCAGAAGCTTACGGTCTGTCGGCCTGCGACAAAGTAGTATGGCCCGTCCTGATGCCATGGCGTGGGTTTCGAAGTGCCGGGCTCCTTGACCAGCACGTGCTCATGAAAGAACTGCGCCGTGTCCGACTGCATGAGGTCAGCGGCAACCTCGGCAGCAGGAGAATGGTGCAGTACCTCCTCGAATTCCGGGATGCGCGTCCAGTTGCAGTAATCGTCAAAGAACCGCCCGCTGTCGCCTGACTTGAGATTCTCGGCCGCGTAGGGACCGGGCTCCGCCATATTTCGCTCAATGCCCGCACGGATAGTATCAACATGTTCGGCGAAAAGACCCTTGATCAGCACAACGCCATCGCGCTGAAAAGAGTCGATGTCTGACTGCACTAGGCATGGTTGGAACATGCTCAATGCTCGGCCGACCCACCCGGCTTTGCAAGAGGAAATTGCTGGAATGACACCACATCCATGCCGGCATCCTCCGTGCGCGCATGAACTTCCCATGCATTGTCGGCAAGCAGGTCATGGTCGAACTGAAGGCAATCTGTGATCACGATTCTGACCGACTTGCAACATCCTGTGCCGACAGCACAAACGACCGCCATAAAATGTGTTGCAGCTCATACCGGAACGGGGCACATCGGCAGACCATTGCAAAGCAAAGAGTCCGCGACCCGCTTCACGACCTGATCGCATTTGATACCGATCAGCAACTGGAGCGCACGTTGTGGAGAGCCAAGGGAAGGTCGGTCTTTCCGGCAGCCATCCCCTCGTGAAATTTGCCAAGGCACCGAGGGATATCAAAACCGCGACCGACCTTGATGACACGGTAGTCTCGAGCTCGCTGTCGCTGTTGCGTGAAGCTGAAGATCCGTTGATCAGGACTTTCGCGGAGCGCCTCCAGGACAGGAAGCTCTTCAAGTGCATCGATATTCGGGCATAGGATCATCACGAGATAGACCCAGGGAATGAAGGTCATTCATCACACATCCAGGAAATCGATAAATGTTTCGCAAGAGTTCTCCTTGAGCTGCAAGAATCGAAAGTACAGGAAAGAGGGACGGACGATGTCCCGATCATCCTGACGGGTGAAGAAAGCAGGTCGCCCTACAAGACTGTCAGTGAATCGCGTGGGCCACTTGAGCAAATCAACGTCCGAACCGAAGGCGGGTCACTGATCGATCCGGAGCAACGCTCAGAAGTTGCGGCAGGTCTCAAAGAGTTCAAATTGACCCGTGCCTATTTCGATCGGGAATGCCCGGAGCTCGAACGCAAGATAAATGAAATCGTCGAAAACGAGGTGAATGCATGTCACAAGTGAATCCTGATCTGGTCGAAGCCATCGTTCGCGATGCCGGAGGGGAAATCACGGGCCAAACCCGCCTCCAGAAGATTGCCTACCTGCTCGCCGTTACTGGCTTGGACGATAGTCCTCGGTTCGCCTATAGGAACGACGGCCCCTACAGTGAGGATGTCGCGGTCTCGGCAAAGATGGGTTCTCTTCTGGGAAACCTCAACAAAGAACGGCGGCGCGCGGATTGGGGCGGCACTTACTCGATTTATTCCGTAAATTATCAGCCGGAAAATGATGACTCGCCCGTACGCCGCAAGTTCGTCCGGACCGCTGCGGCGGCGACATCCGTGGCCTTGGAATTGGCGGCCAGCGCTGTCTTCCCGTCTCATGAAGGATGCAAAGACCCCTGGGCAGAAACTGAGCGCCGAAAGCCGGAAAAAGTTTCAGATGGGCGCCTGGATCAAGCAAGGCGATTGCTTGCCGAACTGAAGCAAATCGAAGTCCCTAAGCCGCTCCCCGACATCGCTTGAGCTTCAGACGGGACCTCACGAGAAGCCTGGCCACGCCCAGAAAGTCATGTCTGGCCGACATTCGTGAAATGCAGCGTTGGAGTCACTTTTGCTGCCACGCCGGGATCAAAGGTGCGTCAAGAAATGCATGCCCGCCACGGACTGCAGCCGACATTGGGGAATTTCGCGTCCGCGTTCTCAGGCCGGCCATCCTCCATTCCGCTGCGGGACAGTAGGTTGGACATTCGAGCAGCGTCCCGGCGATCAATGCGTGGCCACCCATGCAAAGTCGCGTTCTTCATTCCATTTCCAGCTACGCACTCCCGGCTTGGCCAGATGCGCTCATCAGTGCTCATGTCGGCACCTGTCCGGTGCTTAGGAACTCTTGCCGCACAACCGTGCGCATGCCAGTAACACGTGGACCGCATCTCGAATGACAGGACTTGATCCATGCCGACCCTAAGGAAGACGTCCGCACAAATGGTCGCCGAAGCACGCGCCCGGATTGACGAGGTCGAAACTTCGGACCTTGTCGCCGCGGTCGATGACCCAAACGTCGTCATCGTTGATATCCGCGACATTCGCGAGCGCGAGAGGACGGGCTTCATCCCCGGCAGCGTGCACGCGCCACGCGGCATGGTCGAGTTCTGGATTGACCCTGAAAGCCCTTACTTCAGGGAGGTTTTCGGGCAGGAGGGCAAGACATACGTGTTTCACTGTGCAAGCGGGTGGCGGTCGGCCCTTACCGTTGCCACGCTCAAGGATATGGGGTTCGAGGCCTCGCACCTTAAGGATGGGTTCTCGTCCTGGGAGAGGCTCGGCGGCCCCGTCGAAAGGCCTGGGCCGCGCAGCGGGGAGACGTGAGGTCCTGATGGATGCCGGAGCCTTGGGGAGGAGCATGACGCCATGACCGGAAAGTCCGTCAGCCGATACCCCGTTCCCGACATCAAGGACATGCCTGACGATATCAGGGAGATTGTCCTGGCGGTTCAGGAGAAGGTCGGGTTCGTTCCGAACGTCTTTCTTGTCCTGGCGCACCGACCGGACGAGTTCAGGGCATTCATGGCGTATCACGACGCGCTCATGGAGCGTGACAGCGGCCTGACCCAGGCCGAGCGTGAAATGATCGTCGTGGCCACGTCCAACGACAACGGTTGCCCGTATTGCGTGATCGCACATGGCGCCATTCTTCGGATACGCGCAAGGAACCCGACCATCGCGGATCAGGTCGCGGTGAACCATCGCAAGGCCGACATCACGCCCCGCCAGAAGGCGATGCTTGATTTTGCCCTGAAGGTGTCCAGCGACTCCCGCGCGATTTGCAATGCGGATTTCGAAGCGCTGCAGGAGCATGGCTTCAGCGACGAGGACATCTGGGACATCGCCGGGATTTCCGCGTTCTTCGCGATGAGCAACAGGATGGCGAATTTCACGTCCATGCGCCCCAACGACGAGTTCTTTGCCATGGGGCGATAGCGCAAGCCGGTCATCATCGCGCCTCAGGTCGGGCTGGTTCCTGGCCGTCTTCAGGAGGCGGAGTGGCCCCCGGCGCACCGAGTCCGAGCGCCGCTTCAACCCCTCCGTGACGCGCAATCAGCGCATCCTGGTCCGCGAAGGCCTGGGCGTTGACTTTCTCGGGGTCGCAGACGGCACGCAGTTCGGACTCCAACGCCGCGAGGACTTCCGAGTGGCCGGGATCTGATGCGAGGTCCGTCATCTCTTCTGGATCCGTCTTGAGGTCGAAGAGCTCCGGCTCGAACCCGACATAGCAATTGAGCTTCCAGCGCCCGCGCCGCAGCATGAAGCCGCCCGAAACAGAGCCGACGGCATGGTATTCGCTGAAAACCGCGCGGTCTGTCTCCTCCGGCCGCGCGGCAATCGCAGCCAGTGACTCCGCGCCGGCTGCCGCATCGATCCCGCATCCGAAATGATCCGCAACCGTCCGCGACAGGTCCAGCAGGCTCACGGGCGTGTCGCAGGTGCCCCTCGGCACGTCCGGTCCTGCCATGATCAGGGGCACGGCGACGCTCTCCTCGTAGAAATTCGACTTGCCCCAAAGCCCGCGCGCCCCGACGTTGTCGCCGTGATCGGACGTGTAGGCAATCGTCGTGCTGTCCTTCATGCCGCTCGCCTCCAGCGCACCCAGAATGCGCCCGACATTGTGATCCATCCAGGAACAAAGCCCGTAATAGGCCGACATCGCCGCCAGCCGCTCCGCCGGGTCCAGAAACTCCTCCTCGCTGTTCATGAGGGCGTTCTGCCGTTCCACCCAAGGATGTCGCCGGTAGCCTGTTGACGGGTGCAGCTTGACCTCCGGCAGGCGCTCGGCGGGATACATGTCAAAGAAGGGTTGCGGGACGACCAAGGGAAAGTGCGGAGCCACCAGCCCGACAAACAGGCACCAGGGCCCGTCGTCGCTAGAGGCCGCACGTTCGGCCAGCCAACTCTCAGTACGCCTGACAACGGCGTCGTCATACCGAGTGTATCCGGATTCCCCGGGCCCGACATGCGATCCGAGCATGCGATCGCGGTCCTTGGCCACACGCTCCGCCTCGCGGCGAACCGAGCCCCAGACCTGTCCGATGCCGTCCTTCACATGCATCGGCACATGCTGCCTGTCGAACCCCGTTGGGTCGCTCTCGTCCCGATAGTGGAGCTTACCGATCGACTCGACCCGGATGCCCTTGTCCTGAAGCGCATGCCCCCAGCCCGGGACGCTCCCGGTGTAAGGCATCGCGTTGTCCCAGCACCGCAACTGGTGCACGTGCCGGCCGGTTGCGAAACCGGCGCGTGCAGGAACGCAGATGGGCGAAGGCGTGTAGGCGTTGGTGAAGCGAACTCCCCGGTCGGCAAGCGCGTCAAGGTTTGGCGTTCTTGCCAAGGGGTGCCCCGCGCAGCCCAGCGCCCGGGCCTGATGCTCGTCAGACATCATGATCAGGAAATTCGAACTCATCAGAAAGCGTCGACCCGGTCCGCGACGTCCTCAAGCCGGTCCAGGGCATCAAACAAGACCTCGCGTTGCGTGGCGTCCATGGAGTCCAGCAGGGCGTCCTGGCGGGCGTACATGTGAGGTGCGGCAGCGTTGAAGACGCGTACGCCCGACTCGGTCATCGAAAGGAGTTGCTGCCGCTGATCCAAGTCATCCGACCGGGCTTTCACAAGCCCCGCCCGGACCAGCGATTTGACGGTTCTGCTGATCAGGGCCTTGTCAAACCGCGTCATGCGCGCCACCTGCCCGACCGTCGTTTCCGTGAACGCGTTCAGCATCACGAGAACCCTCCACTGCACCAGGGTCAGCCCGCCATGCCGCCTGAGAATTCTCGTCGCCTGCGCGTTCAGCTTCACGTGAAGCCGTGCCAGTCGGTACGACACGCGCTGCTCCAGCGGCCTCTCCAGCTGACCCGCCTGTGGCGAAAGGGAAGTGTCCATCTGTTCCTCCCGGATGACGGCAGGGTTTCACGGATAGGTTGACGGGTCAACTTTTTCGTTGACCTGTCAACTAAACTGTGCGCGACTGTGCGGATTCTGAAACTTGGGAGGACCTGCACCAATGACACGACTGTTGAAAGCCACCGCAATGGCGCTCGGCCTCGCTGCTGCCGCGTCGAGCAGCCTCGCGGCGGACTGGACGCCGCCCGGACCCGTCAAGATGATCATTGCATTCCGGGCAGGCGGCGGCGCCGACACCCAGGCACGCCTGATCGCGGAAGAGCTTGAAGCACGCCACGGATGGAAGATCATCCCCGAACAAGTGACCGGCAAGGGCGGCATCAACGCCGCATTGGCGCTGAAGGACGAGCCTGCAGACGGCACGGCGATCGCTATCCTCGTTACCGAAACCCTCGGTTACAACATGGTGGCCGCGAAAGGGTCCGGACTGTCCCCTTCGGACTTCACCGGACTGACGACAACGGCGGGCTTCCAGATGGGAATCGTATCCAAGGCCGACAGCGGCTACAAGACGCTCGCCGACGTGTTCGAGGCCGCCAAGGGCGGAGCGGAAATCCGTTTTGGCGTGATGTCGCCGCGCCTGGCCGATCTCGCATATGTCGTTGGCCGCGAGAACGGCGCCGATTTCAACATCATTTCCGTTCAAGGCGGCAAGGCCGTCCTTGATGGCGTGAATGCAGGAGACATGGACGTGGGCTTCATGGCCGGCATTCAGGCAAAAGGCGTGGCGGCAGGCGACCTGGTCAACCTGGCTTCGGTCCTCTCGGCACCCCTTGTGCAGACGGCCGATGCGCCGACGCTCGACGCGTTCGGCGCGGAGTACAATGCCGATGGCCACTTCGTCTTCGTCGGTCCTGCGAACATGGACGCGGCGGCGGCCGACGCGATCTCCACTGCAATTGCCGAGATCGTGAGTGACCCGGGAACCAAGGCCGGCGGCATGATCAAGAAGGCGTTCGGCGGCAGCGTCGTGATTGCGGGAGATCAGCTCAACTCGATTCTGACCGCCGGGTACGACGGTGCCGGCAAGCTCATGGCGGACGTCGCAAACTGAGCCAACGCGTGTACGGGGCGGATTCGCGCCGCCCCGGCCGCCGCCCCATGCGCAGCCTTCATCCCGACACCGTCCTGGCCGTGATCCTGCTGGCATTCGCCGCAGCGTTGCTCCTGTTCTGGCTGCCGGCCGACACTGATACCGGCCTTTACGAGATCAAGCGGGGCAAGTTCACCATCGGAGATGCCCTCGCGCCGGCCTTTGCCGGCGCGGTCATGGCGGTTGCGGGACTCCTGCTGCTGTTCGGACCGAGAGCGCACGACGCGCCGAAACTCGACGCGGATCACGTCAGGTTCCTCTCGGCCATGATCGCGATTGTGCTCGTCGGGATGGTGCTGATGCGGTGGGTCGGACCGGCGGCAACCATGTTGTTCGCCGACGACGACTACCGCCTGCTCAGGGACACCGTACCCTGGAAATATCTCGGCTTTGCCTCGGGCGGGTTCGTCATCGTTGCCGGCGCGTCCTCGGTGGTCGAAGGCCGCTTCAGCCGGCGTGCCGCGCTTGCCGGACTCGTGGCGATCCTGCTCATCATCGCCCTCTACGACCTGCCGTTCGACGACCTTCTCCTGCCGCCAAACGGCGACGTTTGATGACCGCTCTTGATTACGTTCTCGCAGGCGTCCTGGCCGTGATTCACGGACCGGAGGCGTTCACGCTCCTCGGATTTCCGGTATCCATCACCGTCCTCATGGTCGTGGCAGGATTCTTCGCCGGCATCGTCGTCGGCGCCACGCCGGGCCTGGGACAGGTCATCGCGCTGGCAATCTCGCTACCCATCCTGATCTCGATCTTCGGATTCAACGCCAGCGCCCTGCTTCCCGTGATGGGCTTCATGATCGGAATCATGAAGGGATCGACCGTCGGCGGTGCTGTGCCGGCGATCCTGTTCAACACGCCTGGCACGCCCGACAGCTACATGACGACGCTCGACGGCTACCCGATGACCCGGAACGGACAGGCGCAGAAGGCCCTGAGGGTCGCGCATTTCTCGTCTGTCAGCGGGGACACGTTCTCGGACATCTGCCTGTTTGTCTTTGCGCCATCGCTTGCGATCCTGGTCGAGCGCTACCTTGACCTGCCGGAAAAGACCGCGCTTATCATCCTGTCGCTCAGTTTCATTGCGGTCGTGGTGGGCCGAAGCCCGGCAAAGGGGCTTGCGGCGGCCGCGCTCGGACTCTTCTTCGTCTACGTCGGCACAGGCGAGGACTTCCACCCGCGCCTCTCGCTGAACGCCCCGGCACTTGCAGACGGAATTCCCATCACCGCTGCCGTCATTGGCGTTCTGGTCATCGGTTCGATCTTCTCCGAGCTCGAAAAGCTGTGGCGCGAGAAATCCACGGCAGGCACGATCACGGCAACGTCCCAGTCTGGGGATGGACGCCTTCACTGGACGGACATCCGGCGGATCGCTCCCTACATCGGGCGCTCTGCAGTCATCGGGACCGCAATCGGCGCACTGCCCGGGATCGGCTCGACTCTTGCCGCCACGCTCGGTTACGCGTCGGGCAGCGCGTTCCACCGTCGCCGCAAGGCGCCCGACGAACCGGATTTCGGCAAGGGCGCAATGCAGGGAATTGCGGCGACGGAAGCGGCAAATTCCTCGGTCGCCGGAGCAAACCTGATTCCGGTCCTCTCGCTCGGCATTCCAGGCAACACGGCTGCCGTCTTCCTGGTCCTCGCGGCAGACAGCATCGGAGGCTTCAACCCGGGTCCGGGGGTCTTCAGGTTCACGTCAGACGTGAACCCGGAACTCGTCATCGCGTTCGGTTTGTTCACCACGATGGTCATCGCCAACATCCTGAACTGGACGGTCGGTGGCGTGTTCATGCGATGCATGGGCATCATGATACGCATTCCAAGGCAGTTCTTGCTGCCCGTTGTGCTGCTGCTCACGTTCGCCTCGCTGTACGTCCAGCAAACCAGCATGGCCATGATCGGCTTCGCCCTGTTTTTCGGGGCGCTCGGATACCTCATGATCAAGCTCGGCGTCTCGCCCTTGCCCTTCGTCATTGCGTTCGTTCTCGGACGGCAGCTCGAAAGCACCGCGCGCCAGGCGTTTTCGGCCACCGGCGGCGACCCGTTCTTCCTGTTCTCAAGCTGGATTGCCGTTACCTTCATGGCGGGCGCGGTCGCCATCATCGTGATCACGATCCGCAGAAGGAGCAAGTCCGCATGAAAGTCACCCTGCTCGGCACCGGCTCGCCGGAAGCGCATGTCTCGCGCGCTTCATCGGGATATCTTGTCGAGACCGGCGATGACACGCTTCTCCTTGACTGCGGCGGCGGCATCTTTGACCGGTTGCTGCAATCCGGACGAACGCCGGGCGACGTTTCGCATCTCGTCATCTCGCATCTCCATTCGGACCACATGATGGATTACGCAAGACTGGTTCACGCGCGTTGGGATGCCGGAGCCGACAACCTCGACGTCTGGGGCCCGGCACCCCTTGCGGACGTGACAAGGAGGTATTTCGGGCCGGACGGCGCGCTTTCCTTCGACCTTTTGGCGCGGACGGAACTGCCCCAGAGCAAGAGAGTCTGGCAGGAACGAGGTGGTGCCCTTCCGCGACCCTGGCCCGAGCCCAGGGTGACGGAAATCCGCCCGCCATCGCTGGTCAGCGGGAACGGCTGGATCATGAAGGCGATCGAAGTGCAGCACGCGCAGCCGTATCTCACCTGTCTCGGGTTTCGCATCGAAGCCGGCGGCAAGTCGGTCGTCTACGCAGGAGACAGCGGTCATTCGCCGGACCTGGAAGCGTTGATCCAGGGCGCCGACCTGCTGGTTCACTGGTGCTACCGGCTAAGCCACGAGCCTGCGCCCGATCCGGGCTTTGCCGCCACGTCTCCTGGTCATCTCGAAACCGCAAGACTTGCCGAGCGCGCCGGCGTCAAGCACCTGGTCCTGACCCACTGGCGCGTGCAACACGACAAGGAAGAAGTGTTGAACAGCGTTTGCAAGGAAGTGGCGGCCTGCTATTCGGGCCGCTTCACCATTGCCCGAGACCTCACGGAGATCGTTCCTTGACCAAGCGCCCGAACATCCTCTTGATCACGTCCGACCAGCATCGCCCGGACTGCTTCGGCTTTGCGGAACGGAACATCAAGACCCCGAATCTCGACCGCCTGGCCCAGGAGGGAACGCGCTTTGACTGCGCGATCACGCCAAACGTCCTCTGCCAGCCGGCACGGGCATCGATTCTGACAGGCATGCTGCCACTGACGCATGGCGTGACGGACAACAGGATCAGCCTTGACGCGGAATTCGGCGAAAGGGGCTGGGGCAGGGTCTTGTCGGACAATGGCTACCTGACCGGGCTGATCGGAAAGGCGCATTTCGGAAGCGACCCGAAGTCGACCAGGTGGGGCTCGCCCGAAAGCCGGAACGACAGCCGCAACTTTCCAGAAAACTGGCACGGCCCTTACATGGGCCTCGATCACATCGACCTTCTTCCGCTCGGACACTGGCACTCGCTTCTTCCCTGCGAACAGCCTCCGAGCGGGCATCAGTTCGAACGCTGGTTTCACGGTCACGAGAACGCCTGGCAACGGTGGGCCGCGGACAGCAGGACCGGCGAGGACGCGCGGTACGGAACCGTCGCGGCGCAAACATGGTCCTCGGATCTGCCACCCGAATGGCACACGACGAATTGGGTCACGGAAAGGGCGCAGGAGTTTCTCCGGTCTGCGGATCCGGATCAGCCGTTCTGTACTTGGGTCTCGTATCCCGACCCGCATCATCCATTCGACTGCCCGGCACCGTGGTCCGAATTGTACGACCCGGCCACCATCGACATCAGCCCCACGCACAGGCGCGATCTTGACCGTCGGCCCTGGTGGCACAGGGCGGCATTGGAGAACCAGCCCCAGGAAGAGAATCCGCAGGTTCGGACATTGCGTGAAGAATACTCGCGCATCCTGCCCCAGTCGGACGATCAGCTGGCGGCGATGACGGCCAACTACTATGGCATGATCTCCTTCATCGACGACGGCGTCGGTCGCATCCTGGACACCCTGCAGGACACCGGACTCGACGAGAACACGATCGTCATCTTCACGACCGATCACGGGGAACTCCTTGGAGACCACGGACTCTACCTGAAAGGTCCGACGCACTATGACGGACTGCTTCGCGTGGGGCTGATCATGCGCGGCCCGGGGTTGCCGGAAGGCCACCGGATAGCCGACCCCGTCTCCACGCTGGACCTGACCGCCACCTTCTATGACTGGGCGGGAGCCGACCAGCCCAAAGGAATTGAGAGTCGCTCGCTGGTGCCCGTGATCGAAGGTCGCGAGGAGCGCGAATTTGCCTATAACGAGTGGGATCTCGGCCCGGAGCGTTGCGGCGTCGAGTTGAAGCTCCGCACGTTGCGCACGAACCGGCACAGGATCACGGTCGACCTGATTTCCGGCGCGGGAGAACTCTACGACCTGGAGACTGATCCGCTCGAGATGACGAATCTCTTCGACGACCCGACACATCAGGGCACGATCGACCGGCTGACAGCCATGATTCCCGACAGGGCGCAAGCGACATGGACCGCGGAGCGCGAAGTCCACGACATCTGATCGCGTCTTGAGAGTGGACTTCCGATGCATGGCGTTCCAAACCTGAAGCACTGGTATTCACCTGACGGAGTCGGACATGGCCTTTTCGCCGCACAGTTCTGATCGCAACTTTGCAGGATTCGCGCCTGGACCGGGAATCGTACGGCCGGACTTGAAGTTCGGAGCCGCCAGGACGCGCGAGGCGCTGGCGCCAGAGATCCGTCATACGGAGTTCGTTCCGAATTTTCCCAACACCTGTTACGAGCACGCCCATTCGGATCACTCCGGGCGCGTTCCCAGCGTCGCGGCGCTTGCCGTTGAGCGGGTCGAGACATGAGCGATCACTCAGGCATTCCCTGGATGGCGAGTTCGAACGCCGCGCCGCGCCTGGACCTGCGAAGCGACACCGTGACCCAGCCAGACGAAGGCATGCGCCGCGCGATGTACGAAGCCGAGCTCGGCGACGACGTCTATGGCGAAGACCCCAGTGTCAATCGCCTCGAGGAAACGATCGCCGAGCGGCTGGGGAAAGATGCGGCACTGTTCGTCTCCAGCGGGACGATGGGCAACCTGACAGCGCTTCTTGCCCATTGCGGGCGCGGGGAGGAGGTGATTGTCGGGCGCGGGTATCATGTTGCTGCCTACGAAGCGGCCGGAAGTTCGGTTCTGGGCGGCATTGCCATCTGCACGATCCCGGTCGAGGCCGACGGTGCCCTGTCGCCAGACCGGATTTCTGCGCACGTGAAGCCAAACGACAGTCACATGCCGATAAGCCGACTGGTCGGTCTTGAGAACACGCACAACGGCAAGGCGGTGTCCTTGGACCGGTTGGCCGGGTGCGCCGACGCGGCCCGTGCCGCCGGCCTTTCGGTCCATCTGGACGGCGCACGTCTCTTCAACGCGGTCGCGGCCCTCGGCTGCGCGGAGCAGGATCTGGCGGATCTTGTCGACAGTGTTTCGCTCTGCCTTTCAAAAGGTCTGGGAACGCCGGCAGGTTCGGTGCTGACCGGGACGTCGGACCTCATCGAACGCGCGCGCAGGTATCGCAAGATGCTTGGAGGCGGCATGCGTCAGTCAGGCATACTGGCGGCAGCTGGCCTCTACGCCCTTGAGCACAATGTGGAGAGGCTTGCCGAAGATCACCTCAGGGCGGCACGCCTTGCTGCCGTCCTGAAGGAGGCAGGGGCAGGCGCGGTCGAGCAATCGACCAACATGATCTTCCTCACGCCGCGTGATGGGCTGAACGACGCGTTCCGGGCACACATGGCCGGGTGCGGTGTTGTCGTGGGCGGTGGCTCGACCGGCGCGATCCGGATGGTGCTGCACAAGGATATCGACGACCCGGCAATCGCGGGCATTCTTGCCGGAATTCTCGACTTCTTCGCGCATTGCCCCAGGCATTGAGCGGCCCCGGCGGAAAGACCCGAACCATGCGTTCGTCTTGCATCCGAATTCATGGCTGAGTGTGTCTTGCGCCCGTCCCCCTGTTCTCGGAACGGAAACCGGCGTCGAGGCTGAAGGCCCCCAGTGCGCAGCCGCCCTCGCTGAACGCAAAGGAGCGGTGCCCTTCGGAAAGAAGCGAGAACGCGGCCGTAGCCGCGCATGGACGCGCGCCTTGCGCTGCACCGGAAGCGTCATTGTGGAGAAGTCGAGACTCCCTCGCCAACTCCGCGCTCGACGGTTCCCGCAGGGTTAAGTTTGGGCCTCTGCACGGATTCAAATTCAGGCCGTCTCAACTCTCTTCCCTTTGCTTTCTGGCCATTTCCTGCAGCCTTCGGACAACACGATGCACCCGTGTCGAGGGGTTCTCCTGAAGAATTTTCTGCCCGTCCTTGGACGCTTCATCCAAAGCCCTCTCTGCGTGTGCGCATGCTTGGTCCCGCATTGGTCTGATCTCGTCAAAAAACGCATCACATCTCGCCTTGTCGTAATCAGCGAAACATGCGTGGGAGACCTTGAGGTCGTCGATCAGAGCCTGCGCTGGTGATCCGACACCCGCACCGGTTGAATAAGGTTTGCGATCACCAGAGACGTGAAAGAGATACCAGATTTCGAAGCAGGGAATGGATGGAATGGCTTTAATGGTCTGCCTTTTGGGTGCTTTGCGCGGTTTGAGTGCATTGGCTTTGGCGATGGCTGCGTCGTAGGTGTTGTGCCTGTCGCGGTCGAAGACGAGGAATACGTGCTCGAAATCAGGGTCGTCCTTCAGGAGATCTTCGGCGCATTTAACGACGCTGATCGGAGCCGAGCCCCCGTCTCCGGTGATATTTACACTGGCCGTGGTGAGGCCTAGTTCCCGGATTAGGCGGTTGAAGTACCCTGGTTCGGTCTTGCTGCCTTCGGTAACGATCATGGCGCGTTCCCGCTCTTCGAGGCGCGCGGGGCGCCGCCGCGTATCCCGGGGCGACTTGCCACGTCTCTTGCCCATGTCTGCTACCCTGCCACACGCGGCACCGCCCCAAACCGTCCTTGCAGATAGCCTCTTCGGAAAGGCCGCTCATCACGTGTCTTGTAGTCCGAGAAGGGAACTAGGCGGGAGGCAAGGTCGTCGCCTTTCTCGACCAACCAGATCTGATCGCGCCCGATGC
>JAJEAC010000005.1 GCA_022824315.1 Silicimonas sp. | reverse complement strand
GGCCAGGCACGCGCTCGGCGGCGCGTCGACGGGTGGCGTCGACGCGCTGCTTGGCCCCGAGGCCTTCCCCGGCCTGGAGGGGACGGAAGGCGGAGGCGACTGGTCGCTGGAGGCCGCCCACGGCACGGGCCGCGGCTGGGGCATGGTCGCCAGCCGATACGGCCGGGCCGGCGGGGAGGACGGCATCGACGAGCTGCGCCTCGGCTGGCGGATCGAGCCGGACGCGGCGCATGCCGCCGACACGAGCCTCGACATCTGGGCCGGGCCGGGCCTCGACGGCGAGGCCCACGAGGCCGGCGCGACCCTGGAATGGCGGTGGTAGGCGCGATGGCGGCGGTGCGATCCGATTCGGTGACTATTCGATTACGGACCGGAAGGCGCTCGGGCGGAACCTGAGGCCTGAAACGTGAAAAACGTTCTGAGTCAATACGATAAGTGGCACGGTTCGCGAATCTTTCAACAGGTTGTGCAAAAGGATGGCAGCGATGTCGTCAAGGGTCTCGCAGGGCTGCTCGAACATGACGCGGAGATCCTCTGTCGCCTGCATCACGCGAAGTGCCTGTTGACGGGTCCAGCCTCGGTTCGCGTCATAGAGGATGACCTCGTTCGGTCCGCGGTGTGTCTCCACGTCCCGAATTCGTGCCACGTCGAGGTCGACGTCGCCGCCGATCTTGACGGAATGAGCCACGTAGCCGCGCTCGCGATACCGGTTCATGACGTCGCGCGTGTCTCCGATCGTCTTGGCGCCGACGGAAGAGGCGATGGGCGCGGGCGTCCGGGAGCCTCCTCCCATGAGGTCCGAGATCGGCAGGCCTGCAGACTGGCCTGCGATGTCCCAGCAGGCCATGTCGATGGGAGCCTTGGCATGGAGATGTCCAGGCAGGGCGAGGTCCATGGCGCGTTCCACATCCAGTACCTTCCGTGGGTCGAGGTTCAGGACAAAGGGAGCCATGGTCTCAATGCCTGCCCTGATTCCCGGACCGTGCGCCGCAACGTAGGTATGGCCCCAAGGCGTTCCCTCTCCCCATCCGGACAGGCCGACATCGGTATCGATCCTGACAAACGTTGCGTCGAGCACCTCGAACTTGAGCCGCCCGCCCGAGAGCCAGTACGGGTGCTCGAGCGGAAGATCGGCCTTGTAGACTGCGATGCGAGTGATTTTCATCGACCGGGAAATCCTGCACGTCCCGTGCGGTCAGGGGCATGCGCCAAGCTCGAGCGCAATCCGAATGCGGATAGGGCGGAATTGCAGCGACGGGACGCGCAGCAGCCGGCCGGGCAGCCTTTCCGACGTATCCCCGTACCGACAGTGTCGTCCGCCGCGCGAATCATGGCGTCACGACGATGTTGCCGACATGCTTCTTGGCGATGAAGGCATCCTGTGCCGCGTGAAGTTCCTCAAGCGGCCAGGTGGCGGCGAGGTTCGGCCTGACCTTGCCCGCCTCGATCAGCCGGACGAGTTCCGGCATCACGTCTTCGCCGATCACCGTTGACCCGGTGAATGTCAGGTCGTTGAGATAGAACGTCCTGAGGTCGAACTCGACGATAGGGCCGGCAATTGCGCCGGAGCACGTGTAGCGGCCACCCCGCGCGATGATGTCTACGAGGGAGGGCCATGCCGGGCCGCCGACGATGTCGGCAACGACGCTGACGGTCTCTTCGCCGAGAGCGGAGCGGAGGTCTCCGGGGTCGCGCGGCAGGACGCGGTCTGCGCCAAGGGCGGCGACCTCGGCATGCTTGGCCTCCGAAGCCAAGGCAACGACCCTTGCGCCACGGATCTTTGCGAGCTGGACAAGGGCTCCGCCGACGCCGCCGGACGCACCTGTGACCAGAACCGTGTCCGAGGCATCGACCTGCGCGCGTTGCAGCATTCCGAGCGCGGTGGAATAGGAGCAGGAGAACGTGGCGAGTTCCGGACTCGTCATCTCGGACTGGACGGACAGGGCATTCCGTGACGGAACGGTCGTGTATTCCGCAAATCCGCCGTCGCGCTCCGAACCAAGATATCCCACGTTGTTCCTGTTCCCGGGATCCTTGGGGTCGCGAATCCAGTTGTCGGTGATTACGCGTGCGCCGATGCGAGTTGGGTCCACGCCATCCCCGACGGCCACGATTTCGCCACAGACATCAGCACCCTGAATGCGAGGAAACGTGATCGGCGCGCCACCCCAGCTTGGATCGTCCTGTCCCTCGACATCGAAGCCGTCGCCGGTTGTGCGCTCGGTGACCGCTTTCGAGTACCAGCCGGAACGCGTGTTGACGTCCGTGTTGTTCAGGCCGCATGCGCCGACCTTGATCAGGACCTCTCCGGGGGCCGCGCCGGGCCGTGGCCAGTTGGAGTGGAAGACCATCTGGTCCGTTCCGCCATGGCCGAGCGTGACCATAGCTTTCATCGTTTCCGGCATGACCATGAGAATCCGTTCCTGGATCGTGTGAATTTGCTCGACAGGCTAATCGCACGATTTTACCATCGTCAATGACGCATGGCATCAACGCAATATCCGAGGCGCATGTGGGGCTTGCTCGCGAACGGACAGTCTGGCGTCCAGGAGGCGGAATGCCGTGCACCACCCGTCCAGGTCGGACGGGCCCGTCACCGCGTCGACGAGTCAGGGACCTGCATCAATGACTGATCCGGTTCGTTCGCTCGCGGCCCGCTACTACACCGACCCGGATGTCTTCGCGGCGGAGAAGGGCGGCGTGTTGTCCCGGACATGGCAGTTTGCGTGTCACGCAAGCGCGCTTCGGAGCGGCGGCGATTACGTGACCTTCGAAGTCGCGGGCGAGAGCCTGTTTGCGATCAAGGGCAAGGACGATGTCATCCGGACCTTCTACAATGTCTGTCAGCATCGTGCGCACCAACTCGTCAGCGGGACCGGGACAAAGCGGCTTCTGGTCTGTCCGTATCACTCATGGACCTACGAATTGACGGGTGAATTGCGCTCCGGTCCGAACATCGGGGCGGTCGAGGGATTCGACAGGTCAAAGGTCTGCCTGACCGAGGTCAGGACCGAGGTGTTTCTTGATTTCGTCTTCGTCAATCTGGATCCGAAGGCAAGCCCCATGGACGACTGGTTTCCGGGCGTTCAGGACGAGCTTCGGACCTGGGTGCCGGACTGGCAGCGATTGCAGCCGATCCAATGGATCGAGATCCCCGAAAGCTGCAACTGGAAGGTGTCGGTAGAGAACTATTCCGAATGCTATCATTGCAGCCTCAACCACCCGACATTCGCGACCGGCGTGGTCAAGTCCGAGACCTATGACATACAGCCGCAAGGTTATTGCCTGCGCCACACGACCGAATGCCAGAACCTTGATGACATGACCTACGAGATTGATCGGTCCCGTGCGCACGCGGAAGAGTATTCCAGCTGGTTTCTCTGGCCCGCGTTCAGTTTCCAGGCCTATCCGGGAAACGTGCTCAACACCTATCACTGGCGTCCGATCGACGTGGGCCGGGTCGTGGTCTGGCGCGGGTGGTACGCGGTTGACGGGGAGGCGAGCGGCGTGATTCTCGACCTTGCCCGACAAGACAGGGAGACGACGGTTGAGGAGGACATCCATCTGGTCGAGTCCGTGCAACGCGGCCTTCGGTCTCGGGGCTATGCACCGGGACCGCTGGTGATTGACCCGAAATGCGGCGTGAACTCCGAACACTCGGTCATGCATCTGCAGCGGTGGATGCGCGAGGCCGTGGATGGCTAGCGCCGTCCAGGTGCCGTCGCGGCCGAAGATGCATCCCGATTCGGCTTCGGTGACGGGAATGGCAGCTTGCGGTCACCGCCATGAGGCCGTGAAATGACCGTGTTGACCGGACATTGCCTGTGCGGCCGGGTCTCGTGGTCCTCACCGGGGCCGGTCACGCGCAATCTGGTCTGCCATTGCGAGGATTGTCGGCGCGCGACCTCGTCACCCTTCACCGCCTTTGTCGGGCTCGCGCCCGAGTCCGTAGCCTGGACGGGAGACGTCAATCACTTCGAAAGCTCCCGTGGCACGCAGCGCGGGTTTTGCCGGAACTGTGGTACCCGGATGTATTTCCGGTCCGAGAAATGGCCAGGAGAAATCCACGTTCATGCCGCGACGCTGGACGAGGGGCTGGACTACCGGCCGACCGCACAGGTCGTGCTGCGTTCTCGCGCATCCTGGCTCGAAGATCTGCATGCCGTGCCTGGTTGTCAGGACTTCGACGCGTCGCCGAAGGATGCCGGGGCGTGAAGATGCCCGAGAGATGGCAGGCGGAGCACAAGCTCTTCCCGCATCAGGTGGGTTTTACCTGCCCGCCCTTCGACTACGACTCCGCGCCTTCGGATTTCCTCCGCATGGCCCCGGAAACCGTGGGCGTCCACGGCTGGATGCTCCATGTGCCCGACTATGCTCACGGCCTTGACCAGCGGAAGGCCAATTTCGGCATGATGGACGAGTTTTGCCACTGCATGGCAAGAAATGGCGCCGACGTCGCGGCGCAGGTCGGGTCGAACTGGGTCCACGCGTCTGGTCTTGGCGTCGATGGCATCCGCGACCATTGCAACGCCCTGTCCGACAGGTACGGCCTCGCGTTTCACATGGCGGGCTATGCAATGGTGGAGGCCCTGCGCGCCCTCAATGTCGAAAGGATCGCGTTGAATGCTGCCTATCATTGGCCGGATTGGTGGCAGGGGACGAAGGGATTTCTGGAGGAGGCCGGATTTGACGTGCTCTGGGCCGGCAACTTTCGCGATCAGGGCTGGTTCGAGAGCCAGGAGGAGATCAATGCCTGCCGATGGGTCTTTGACGGCGATCTGGCATTCAGGAGCTTCGAGCATGTCGCGGACCAGGCACCGGCCGCGGATGCGTACGTGATCAATGGCATGTGCAATTTCCGGTCCGGGCAGGACGGGCTGCCGCAGAGGCCGGCACATCTGACACGAGAACTGGAAGGACGGCTTGGAAAGCCGGTCGTCGGGCATGATACGGCGCTGTACTGGCGCGTCTTCAAGACATTGGGGCTCGCCCCGGTGACGCCACAGGGCCGGTTGCTGGAGAGCCTGCGTGACTGAACGCGCCGCAATGACCATCGTGGCTGCGATGACGGACTGCGGCGTTCCGGCGGAAACATCGCCCGGATCAGTCTTGGATATGCCCCAATGCATGGAGCAGGACGGTTTTGCATAAGATCCTTGCGCTCTGGGCCGTGCCCCGGTCCACGTCGACCGCCTTTGAGTGGATGATGCGCCAGCGCGGCGATTTTGACTGCCTCCACGAACCGTTCGGCGAAGCATGGTACCAGGGCGAAGCTCCGCTCTGGCATCGCTTCGAGCCTGGGGCGAAGACCACGCCGGGCCTCACCCTTGAGAGCGCTTGGGAAGGCATCCGCGCCCGGGCGGAGAGGGGTCCCGTATTCCTCAAGGATTTCCCCCACTACATCAGCCACATGTGGAATCCCGAGTTTCTGTCCCGATTCACGCATGCCTTTCTGATACGCGATCCCGCAAAGACCATCACGTCGCTCTTCGACAAGTGGCCTGACGTCCACGAAGGCGAAGTCGGCTTCCCCGAGTTGCGGGCGCTCTTCGATCTGGTGAGTGCGCTTGAGGGCAAGGCGCCTCCGGTCATTGACAGCGACGACCTTCTGGAGCGTCCGGCGGAAATGGTCGGGGCGTTCTGCAATGCGGTCAGGATCCCCTTCGTTCCGGAAGCGCTTTCCTGGGCAGCGGGCGGGGATCCGTCTGCGCACAGTTGGTGGGATGGCGGCTCGTTTCATGCCAATCTCGCTCACTCGACGGGACTGGCGCCCCAGCGGAGGAACTACGTGGACCTGAAAGACACGCCACCGCGTGTCCAGCAGATCCATCGTCGGATGAAGCCGCACTATGATTGGCTCTATGCCCATCGTCTGACCCCGTGACGAAGGCGGCGTCAAGGAGATGCCGCGAGAGGCCACTTGCCCAATGCCATGTTGAGGTACGTTCGTGGCTACGCGGGTTCATCGCGGCGTTGCGGTTGCGGGAACGGCAGTGCAAGACTGAGTTTGCGAACGGGTTTCGGTCAGGCGAGCCGAAAGTCGAGCGGCAGGACATGGGTCGGACAAAGTCCGGGTCATCGACCTGAGGCATTCATGAAGGTGATCAGATCGGGAGGTCAGGATGGGAATTTTTGACGAGGACCTGTTCGAGGTCGGGTTGACACGGAGAAAGGCGACGCTCGGTTCGGAATACGTGGAGAAGAACCTTGCGGCGGCCGACGATTTCACCCGCCCTTTCCAGGAGGCGATGACCGCGTGGTGCTGGGGTTTTGGCTGGGGTGACGATGTGATCGATGCCAAGACCCGCAGCATGATGAACCTGTCGATGATCGGTGCGCTGGGAAAGATGCATGAGTGGGAGGTTCACTGTCGGGGTGCATTGAAAAACGGTGTGTCGGCGGAAGAAATCCGGTCGATCATTCACGTCGTGGGCATCTATTGCGGCGTGCCCCAGGCGCTTGACTGCTTTCGTGTCGCGCGCAAGGTGTTGCGGGAAGCGGGGCAGCTTCCGGACAACGAGCCCTGAACTCCTGAATTCGACACTCATTCGGGACCGCAGGAGCCCACTTCTGTGAGCTTTTGAACGTGGATATTTGAAATACCTCAACTGTCAGCAATCAAATCCTATGTCCGGAGCTGGTGAGTCGGTCGGTTCCCGCCCCGAACATGATGTATGCGGCGCCTGGGCTCTCTTGCATCCTGACCGTTACCTGCAAATTCCGGCGCTGCAGCGATTCGCTCACCGGGCCCCATCCGGCATTGACCGAACGCAGGCGCAGGAACTCACACTCGGTCGCGGCGAAGTGCAGCGCCGGACCGACCAAGCGCACCTTCGTGACGGCTCCCTGAACCTGGTGTTTCGGGTCCGATCCGTCCGGCCGGGTGTTCGCTACCCGTACGCTCCTGCCTTCGATGTATGCAGGCCAGCGGAAACAAGCGCTTCGGCAAGCGTCACCGCACAGCTCAGCCCGTCAATGACCGGAAGTCCGAACTCGCTCGACAATTGATCCGCCATGTCCGTCATGCCGGCACATCCGAGAACGATCGCATCAGACTTGTCCTCCCTGATGGCGACCTCGACGACGCGGCGCATGGAGTGCATGGTCTCCGGGGTCATGTCTTCGAGTTCCAGCACCGGAATGTCCGTCGCCCGAACCCTGGCGCAACGCGCTGCAAGGCCGTACCTTTGCAGGTTGAATTCCAGCACGGGCACGGAACGTGAAAGTGTCGTGATGACGGTGAACTTGTTGCTGAGCATGCTGGCCACCGAGTAGGCGGATTGACCGATGCCTAACACCGGCGCGTCCACCATGCACCTGGCCGCATCCAGCCCGGTGTCATCGAAACAGGCGATCACGACACCATCCACGTGATTATGGAGTTCAACCTGCTGCAGGAGTCCGGAAAGACAGATGGCGCCGTCGTAGAATCCCTGAATGCTTGGGGGACCGGATGAGGAACCGACGGCTACGATCCTGGTGCCAGGTCGTGCAACACGCTTCGCGGCACGGTCGATTCTCCCGGTCATGGAGGCAGTGCTGTTGGGATTCACGACTAGGAGTTCCATGGTTCCGCCTACACTGCTCCGCCCAGGTATGCCGCCTTTATGCGACTGTCATTCAGCAATTCGCGCGACTCGCCCGATATCACGACGTTTCCCGTTGTGATCGCGTATGCGCGATGGGATATGCTCAGCGCCATGCGTGAATTCTGTTCGACCAAGAGAACTGAAACGCCGTCTTCCCGGTTGATATTCACGATAGACCGCGCGATGTCCTGAACGAGCTTTGGCGCAATGCCGAGCGATGGTTCGTCCAGCAGCAGGAGTTGCGGACGAGCCATCAGCGCCCGGCCGATCACAAGCATCTGCTGTTCGCCACCGGACAACGTCCCGGCGGTCTGGCGCAGACGTTCCTTCAGGCGCGGAAACCGTTCGAGAACGCTGTCGAGCGACCTCCTGTTTTCTTCCCTGTTCGTCCGCGTGAAAGCGCCCATCATCAGATTGTCCCTGACCGACATGTAGGGAAACACCCGTCGGCCTTCCGGCACCATTGCAATGCCCTTGCTGACGATGCTGGCAGTGTCGCGGCCGTCGATACGCTCCCCCCTGAAGCTGATCGAGCCGCTCTTGATCCTGGAGAGACCGGTAATCGCGCGCAATATGGATGACTTTCCGGCCCCGTTCGCCCCGATGAGGGCGACCGTCTCGCCTTCTGTCAACTCAAGCGTCACGCCCCGCAGCGCATAGACGCGATCATAGTAGAGCTCGACATCCTGAAAGTCCAAGATCCTGGCTGTCATGGCTCAGACTCCGATCTCATCGTCGCTGCTGCCGAGGTACGCCTCGATGACCTTCTCGTCATTCTGTATCTGGGCAGGCGTGCCTTCAGCGATCTTTTCGCCAAAGTTCAGCACGACGATCCGGTCGGAGATCGACATGACCGCAGCCATGTCGTGTTCAACGAGCAAAACCGTCACGCCCCGGTCCCGGACGGATTTCACGAGCGCGACCATGTGCTTCGTCTCGTCTAGGTTCATCCCCGCAAATGGTTCGTCAAGCAACAGGACGACCGGGTCGGTGGAAAGCCCGATCGCGATGCCAAGCGCCCGCAGATGACCCTGGGGCAGATTGCCCGCACGTTCATCGGCAATGTCAGACATCCCAAGAAAGGAAAGCAGTTCGTCGGCTCTCCGTCCAAAGCTTGCCTCGTCAAGACGTGCGGCTCGGGTGCCGAAGAAATATCCTCCCAGCGTTGCCGACGATCGGAGATGCTGGGCAACGATAACGCTCTCCCTGACCGTCATGTCTTTGAAAATGCTGGTTTCCTGAAACGTTCTCACGACCCCCTTCCGCGCCACGGCATGGGGCTTCAGGTCGGAAATCCGCTCGCCGCGAAACAACACCTCGCCGGATGTCGTCCGCAGGAACGACGTGATCAGCTTGAAGAGCGTGGACTTGCCGGCACCATTGGGTCCGATAACGGAAACGATCTCGTCTTCCCGAACATCGAAGGACACGGCGTTGGTGGCCGTCAGCCCTCCGAACTTGCGTGTCAGTTCGCGGATCTCGAGAAGCGGGGTCATTTCCACAGCCCTCGGATTCGATCGAATCGTATGCTGAGAAGGCCGTTCGGAAGAACGAGGATCAGCAGGATCAGCGTGCCCGAATACACAAGCAGCTGGTACTTCCCAAGTTCGAACAGCAGGTCCCAGCCGAAATAGAGCACAAGTGTCCCGAGCATCGGTCCGAAGACGTAGCCAAGGCCGCCCAGAAAGCAGTTCAGCATGAAGTCAATCGAGTCCTTGACCACGAAACTCGATGGATAGACCGACTGCGCGATCGCTCCGAACATGGCGCCCCCCAGGCCGCCAAAGAACGAGGAAATCGCGAAGACGATCACGCGCAGGTAGGCAATGTTGACGCCGACGGACGACGCAAGTTCCTCGTTCTGCTGCATTGACCGGCAGAGCTGCCCGAGGCGCGAATGCACGATCCGGTACATCGACGCGAAGCACACAACCATCAGAACGCAGGCGGTGTAGTAGAACGCCAGCTTGGGGTTTTCGATCGTGGAAAAGTCCGGAATTATCGTGATGCCGAACAATGACAGCTCGCCAGGCAACGGGATTGACACGATTCCCTTCGCGCCGTTGGTGATCGGCAATGCGAGCGCAGCAAGGCGGACGACCTCGGTCAGCACCAGCGTGATCATCGCGAAATACACACCGCGCAATCGCAGAATCGGGAGACCGATCACGACTGCGACCAGGCCCGCGAAGAGACCGGCTGCAGGAAGGGAGACCCAGAAGGAGACGTCCGCCTTGGTGACGAGGATGGCCGACACGTAGGCGCCGATCAGCGCGAACGCGCCCTGACCGATATTGATCCGGCCGATATAGAACGTGAGCCAGACGCCGGCGCTCGCGACGGACAGCAGTGCCACGGATGTCAGCGTGAAATAGAAATTCCAGCGCCCGGTTACGGAAATCAGGAAGGGGACGAGCAGGAAAACTGCAATGAGAAACACTGCGAAGCCGAAAACCAGTGGCAACCGGTGTGTGTCAGCACGACTCAAAATGCTATCCCCACGGCTTGCCCATGAGGCCTTGCGGGCGAATGGCCAGGAAGATCATGAGAGCCACGAATATTGCCAGGTAGGTGATGTCGCCGTACTGGAAAAGCACGGCAAGCCCGACAGCCTCCAGCATGCCGAGAATGAACCCGCCGAGTATGGCACCAGAGATCACCCCCGCACCGCCGATCATCACCATCATGAACGCCTTGATGGATGTGGGTCCGCCCATGCCGAGATTGACCCCGGTAATCGTGACGAGCAGGCCGCCCACAAGGCCTGCCAGCATGGCTCCGAGGGCGAACCCGATCATGGAGTACCGGTTTACGTTGACGCCCATCAGTTCCGCCGCGACACGGTCTTGCGCGATGGCTCTGAGCGCGCGGCCGGTCCTCGTGAACTGCATGAAAGAGATGAACGCGACGATGGACAGGATTGCGAGAACGCAGATCAGCACCCGGTCGTAGGGAATGATGATCCGGAAATCCCAGTTGAAGACGCCGTCGACGATCTTCGGGACGCCGCGCTGCTTTTCCCCGAACACCAGCAGGATCAACGCGTCCAGCAGGAAGGCGATTCCGGCTGCGAGCAGCATGGTGCTCTCTTCTCTTGCCGACCTCCGGATCACGGGGCCAAACAGGAATTTCTCTATCAGCGCCCCCAGCACTGCAAGAGTCACGCAGGACATCAGGAGAGCGAGCACGAACGGCAATCCGAACTGGCCATAGAACGTGTAGGTCACGAACCCCCCGATGACGTACATCTGGCCATGGGCGAAATTCAGCACGTTCATGAGGGCGAAAATCAACGTCAGCCCGAGCGCGATCATGGCATATTGCGAGCCCAGATAGACGCCGTTTACGATGACCTGTTCCATGAAAGCACCCTGCGCCGCAGTTGCACCGGACCGGGGTTCCGGTCCGGTGCAAAATTCACGAAGCGGCTGTTCGATCAGTCGACTTCGGCCACGAAGAGCGTTTCGAACTCCCCGTCCTGGAAGACGTTCACGACCAGCGGAACCGCAATCTGGCGGCGCTGCCCGAACGAGGACACGCCCACGTACCGCATCATGGCGTCGCCCTTCATGTAGGGGTTCGGTGCCTCGAACGTGTCGATCGTCTGCTTGAAGACCTCGACGTCGTCAATGGCCGCTGGATTCGCTGCAATCGTCGCCAGGATGTATTCAAGCGCATACACCTTGGTGTTTGACTCGTCGTTGTATTCGCCGAACATCTCCGTGTATCTCGCAACGAATTCGTTCATCGCGTCGGACGCGATTTCCGGCGTGGACGCACCGCCAACGGATATGAACCCGTTCGCCAGGTCGCCCGCGCTCTCGCGCAGGACCTGGGCGTCTTGGGCGGTCTCCGTCGAAATCAGCCCCTGGAAACCCAGTTCACGCGCTGACCGGATCAGTTGCGGGGCATTTGCCGGTGTCACGCCTGACAGCACGAGCAGATCGGGATTCGTGCGGATCACCGGAGTGAGAACCGGCGTGAAGTCGGTGGTGTCCACCTGGTAGGTCACGTTGGCGGAGACCACTTCAAGCCCCAGCGCTTCCGCTGCCTCGCGGCCGCTGTCGCGCTGGCTGAGGGGGTCGGATTCGTTGGCGGCGATGAAGGCAACCGTCCCGACGCCCCTATCCTCCATCAGGTACTTGTAGATGGCCGGACCGGATTGGTAGTTGGCGACCATTCCCAGAACGGCGTTCGACGCCGGAGCCGTGTAGAGCGCCTTCGGAAATGCGTACGGGAAGTAGATGATCCCGTTTGCCTCCGCCACCGGGCGCACAGCGGCCGCGCCGTCGTCAACGTTCGGACCCACCACGTAGTGTATCCCCTCCTGGGCCATCCTTTCCATTCCGGCAATCGCCCGCTTCGGGTCCTTCTGGTCATCGAACGAGACGATCTCGATGTCATAGGTCACGTCTCCGATCGTGTATCCGCCGGTCTCGTTGATCCATGCCGCGCGGGTCTCCATCGATCGCTGGTTGGAAATTCCCCATGCAGCGGCCGGCCCGCTTGTGACCCCGACAAAGCCGATCTTGAGGACCGGGTTCTGGGCCAGGGCGGCCGTTCCCTGCGTGACGGAAACCGCAAGCGCTGCCGTCAGCGTCATGAGCATGTTTCTGCGTTTCATATCTCTCTCCTGGGTCAATCCTGGTTGCTGCCGCTCTACGGGTCGCGGGACCCGTTCTTGCCCGTGTTTCGATTCTGCCTGCCGAACTTCAACATGAACGGAAAAAGTTGTCAACGATATTGATTGTCTCTGTTAACGTCCTTATTGACAAAGGGAGGCCGAATGGTGTGAAGTGTGACGCGTCTCGATTATGGTCGAATGGAAACGAGGGTTTCGGAAAAGCGTGCCGACGGATCCGACCAGCATGGAAGCGGCGAACAAGGCCTTGCCTGACCGCGTCGACGAGGCGTACATCGTCGAGCGCATCTACAGCGCGGTCATGGAGCATAGGCTTCCGCCCGCGCAGAAGCTGAACGAACTCAAGCTTTGCGAGGCGTTCGGCGTGGGACGCATGCGCGTCAGGCGCGCGTTGCTGCTCCTGTCCGACCAGGGAATCGTCGAGCTGGAAGCGAACCGCGGCGCGTTCGTCGCCAGCCCGAGCCCGAAGGAAGCGAGCGAGGTCTTCGACGCCCGCATGGTGCTCGAGCCGGCAATCGCGAGACGCGTTGCGGTTGCGGTCTCCCCCGAATACCTGGCGATGCTGAGACAGCACATTGCCCTGGAGGATGAGGCAAGAGAGTACAGAAAGGGCGCGGACCTCGTTCGGCTCTCCGGCGAATTTCACGTGAAGGTTGCCTTGGCGTCCGGAAACCTCATCTTGAGGCGTGTCATTCGCGAGCTTGTGACCAGGTCATCGCTGATAGTCGGACTGTTCGGGGCGTCGAACCACAAGGACTGTCCTGACGGCGAGCACTCGGATTTGCTGGGCGCAATCGAGCGTGGCGATGCCGATACGACCGCCTCTCTCATGTTCGAGCACCTGAGGAAGATCAAGGACGGCCTCGATCTCGCCCCGCCAAGACCGAAAGAAGGCGATCTCAAGGACATTCTCGGTTTGAGGTAGGAATCATCTGGCTCGCTCTTCCGTCTCAAGCCGACCGCTCCGGAGATCGTTCGGTTCTCGGAGTGGTCTAGGGTCTCAAGCAGATTCTCGGTGGACCGCATGTGGCTTGCGAGCCGGGTCAGGGGCCTGCTGTGGCCCTACCTTCAGCATGTTCTCGACGCCGAAGGCAACTTCGCACGACCATGAATTCCGGTGCTCTGGAACCTGGTCCCAACGCCAGGAGAGCGAAATTTGTCTGCTTGAACGTGATCGACAGGCATTCGCCGGGATCATGCATGGTCTGCGCAACACGGCGGCCTCGCCCCGCAATGCCCTCTGGTGGGCCGTCGGCAATGTCCTCGACACCACTGAGCCGACGGAATGTACGAACTGTCTCAGAAATACAGCAAATTTCTCCAACTGCGCCGGACACGCACTAAGTTGATTCTCGGATCCGCGCTCATGCCGCCAGAAATGGAGCGATAAGCGCGGCATGCGGGCAAAGGTGATCGTGGCCGCCGTGCCTGGAATGCGGCGACCGTGTCAGCCAGGCATGATGATCTTGCCGGGGTTCATTATGTTGTCGGGATCGAGGGCAGACTTGATGGCCGACATGATCCCGGTGGCGGGTCCCAATTCGCTTGAGAGGGATGCGATCTTTCCCTGGCCGATGCCGTGTTCACCGGTGACCGTGCCGTCCAGTTCGATTGCGAGCTTGGCAAGCCACGCAATGAAATGCTCGCACTTCGCACGCTCTTCGTCATTGTCCTTGTCGAAGAACACCGTGTTGTGGAAGTTGCCGTCGCCGACATGCCCGAGAATCGGTGAGTAGAGTCCCAGTCTGCGGGCCTCGTCCTGAGACCGCTCCACGGCCTCTGCAAGGTTCGAGATCGGCACGCAGACATCCGTCGCGATCGTGTCCTTGCCTGGTCGTGATGCAAGCAGCGCCCAATAGCCGTCATGGCGCGCCTGCCAGAGACGGGTGCGTTCCTCGCGACTAGCGGTCCATTCAAAGCCCGTGCCGCCAAATTCGTCGGCGATCTCCCCGAAGGTCGTGGCTTGTGCAGCCACTTCCGACTCCGAACCGTGGAACTCAAGCAGCAGGAGCGGGTTCACCGGGAGATCAAGCTTGGAATAGGCGTTGATGGCGGCCACGCAATCTGCGTCCAGGAGTTCGATGCGCGCGACCGGCACGCCCATCTGGATAGTGGTGATGACCGCCTGACAGGCGGCGTCGACTGCCGGAAACGTGCAGCGCGCCGAGGACATGGCCTCGGGAATTCCGTGCAGCTTCAACGTAAGCTCGGTGATGATGCCGAGCGTGCCTTCCGACCCGATGAGGAGCCTGGTCAGGTCATAGCCTGCGCTCGACTTCTTCGCGCGACGCCCGGTCCGGATGATCTCGCCGGACGGCAGCACAGCCTCGAGGCTCAGCACGTTGTCCCGCATTGTCCCGTAGCGCACGGCGTTCGTTCCCGAGGCCCGGGTCGCCGCCATGCCGCCCAGGGACGCATCTGCGCCGGGATCAATGGGAAAGAAGAGCCCGGTATCCCGCAACTCCTCGTTCAGGGCCTTGCGCGTGATCCCCGGCTGGATAACGACGTCGAGATCCTCCGCATGAACCTCGAGCACCTTGTTCATTTGGTTCACGTCGATGGAAATCCCGCCTGCAGGGGCGTTGACATGGCCTTCAAGCGACGTGCCGGTACCGTAGGCGATTACAGGCGCCTTGTGCGCGGCCGCCACGGTGACGATTTCCGCAACTTCCTCCGTGGACCTTGCGAAGATCACTGCGTCAGGCGGCTGGTTCCTGATCCAGGTGGTCGTGTGGCCGTGCTGCTCCCGGACCGGGCGTCCGGTCTGGAGCCGCTCGCCGAACCGCTGCTTCAGCACGCCGATGGCGGTTTCGATGCCAGAATCGTTCCGGGGCAGTTTGGTTGCCTGTGCCATGGCTGCAAATTGACGCCTGCCCGGCGCGAAGGCAAGCCGGATGATTGCCGTCCGGGACGGCGCATGCGGCGACACGATCCGTTTCGCCGGAAGCCGGGGCGGTGCGGAGGGCAATCCACAGGTCTCTGTGTCGGGCGTCCCCTGCGGCTTGCGGGACAGGATGCATTTGGGAATTATATTCGAAAGTCCCATTGAGACTTCGCATTGATTTCACGGGTCGTCGAAGTGGCCAACGCCAACGCTCCTCGCCGTGCAGATGCGCCAATCCCGGACGCCGCGTCATGTCTGCCCCTGCAGCGGGGCGGCTCGGCAGGGCCGCAGCCCTACAACTCTGTTGCCGAGATCGGAAAGGCAACGCCTCGCCCTCATGCACGGTCTTCCCGCCACGTTTCCACCGCGAGCGCAACCTCGAAATCGAACGTTGGGACTTTCGTATATATTCCCATGCATTTCACGGGCATGGTGCAGACCGATGGCCAGTCCGCCTGGCAAACAAGTCCGGTAGTGACACTTTGAGGCGATCTTGCATCGCCATCGGAAATCTTCGTTCGGCGATCTCAGTGCTCTTGAAGCCTCTGACGGCGGCCACTAAGACACTGGCAGGCAGCGGCGAGGCAGGGGCACTTGCAGGCAAAGGCGAATGCGGCACATGAAAGATCCGTTCGAGACATACATGAACCTGGTTCCAATGGTGGTCGAGCAGACCAGCCGGGGAGAACGCGCCTACGACATATTCTCGCGCCTCCTGAAGGAGCGAATCGTATTCGTGAACGGACCCGTCCATGACGGGCTGAGCCAGCTCGTCGTGGCCCAGCTCCTGCATCTGGAGGCGGAGAATCCCTCTAAGGAGATCTCTCTGTATATCAACAGTCCCGGCGGGGTCGTGACCGCCGGTCTCTCGATCTACGACACGATGCAGTACATACGCCCAGGCATTGCGACGCTTGTCGTCGGGGAGGCGGCGTCAATGGGATCGCTCCTTCTCGCGGCGGGTGAGAAGGGCATGCGGATGGCGTTGCCCAATTCCTCGATCATGGTGCACCAGCCGTCCGGTGGGTACCAGGGGCAGGCGACGGACATCATGATCCACGCGCGCCAGACGGAACGGCTCAAGACGCAACTCAACAAAATTTACGTCAAGCACACCGGGCAGTCCTTGAAGAAGGTTGAGGACGCCTTGGAACGGGACAATTTCATGACTCCTGAAGAAGCCAGGGACTGGGGTCTCATAGATGAGATCGCGGAACGTCGCGCAGAGCCTGATTCCGGCAAGAAGTGACGCCTCTGGCCGCGTCGAATTTTGCGTTGTGCACCTTCACGCACTCACCTAGGGTCTGCCACATGTGGACGTGTCCTATCGAGCAACGCGGCACGCGGAAAAAGGTTTAGGTCATGGCAAAGAACTCCGGCAGCGGCAAGAACACGCTTTATTGCTCCTTCTGCGGAAAAAGCCAGCATGAGGTCCGGAAGCTGATCGCTGGGCCGACCGTATTCATCTGCGATGAGTGCGTCGAACTGTGCATGGACATCATACGCGAGGAGACGAAATCGGCGGCACTTCGGGCTTCCGACGGCGTGCCGACTCCCAAGGAGATCTGCGAGGTTCTCGACGACTACGTGATCGGACAGGATTATGCGAAGCGCGTGCTTTCGGTTGCGGTTCACAATCACTACAAGCGCCTTCACCACGCCGGAAAGTCGGACATCGAGCTTGCGAAGTCCAACATCCTGCTGATCGGCCCAACGGGCTGTGGCAAGACCCTCTTGGCTCAGACGCTTGCCCGAATCCTCGACGTGCCGTTCACGATGGCGGACGCAACGACCCTGACCGAGGCCGGCTATGTCGGTGAGGATGTCGAGAACATCATACTGAAGCTGCTTCAGGCGTCCGAATACAATGTCGAACGGGCGCAGCGCGGCATTGTCTACATCGACGAGGTCGACAAGATCACGCGCAAGTCCGAGAACCCGTCGATCACGCGCGACGTGTCCGGCGAGGGCGTGCAGCAGGCGCTCCTGAAGATCATGGAAGGCACCGTGGCCAGCGTGCCCCCCCAGGGCGGGCGCAAGCACCCGCAGCAGGAGTTCCTTCAGGTCGACACAACCAACATACTCTTCATATGTGGCGGTGCCTTTGCAGGGCTTGAAAAAGTCATCCAGCGGCGGGGAACGGGCTCTGCCATCGGTTTCGGCGCGGACGTCAGGGACACCGAAGATCGCGATACCGGGGAAATTCTTGGGCAGCTTGAGCCTGAGGACCTTCTCAAGTTCGGACTGATCCCGGAATTCGTGGGCCGTCTGCCGGTCATCGCCACCTTGTCTGATCTTGACGAAGACGCCTTGGTCACCATTCTTACCGAGCCGAAGAATGCTCTGGTCCGGCAGTACCAGCGGCTGTTCGAACTGGAAGACACCCGGCTGACGATCACGGATGACGCGCTCAGGACCATCGCGAAGAAGGCGATTGAACGGAAGACCGGCGCTCGCGGGCTTCGTTCGATTCTCGAGAACATCCTTCTTGACACGATGTTTGAACTCCCCGGGCTGGAGAGCGTCGAGGAAGTCGTGGTGAACGACGAGGCGGTGATTTCGGAGGCCCGACCACTGATGATCCACGCCGAGAAACAGCGCAAGCCGGCAAGCGCTGGCTGATCCCTGAGCCCGGCGCTGGCGCATTCGTGATGGCGCGCTGGCAAGGAGGTCGCTGGACGCAAGTCGAACTCCGTGGCATCCTGACGTACGCCAAGAAGAAGCTTCCTGACGTCGGAATGCCGACCAAATTCCACGGCAGGGGAGTCTTCTGGCCGCTTGAAAGCCGTGAAGGAAGGCCCGATCTAATGCCAAGGCAGCACGACGATGTTCCCGCGTATCTGTTGACGCTCAGGGAAGAACGAGGAGCTTCGACATGCCGATGACGCGCAGAGACTTGATGGTGCTCGCGACAGGAAGCGTTGCAGCCTATGGGCTGAATGCCGTTCCGGCCAGCGCCAGCGCAGCGGATGATGCCATCGCGGCGTTCACCGGCGGCGCGGAGCTTGCCGACGGAGGCGTCGTTCTCGACATTCCTGAAATCGCCGAGAACGGCAATGCAGTGCCGATCAGCATTTCCGCCAATGGTGCCGTGGCGATCATGGTCTTTGCCACGGGAAATCCGTTGCCCGGCGTGGCCAAGTTCAGCTTCGGCCCGCTCGCGGCTTCGTCCTTCGGTTCGACCCGGATCCGTCTTGCACGGAGCCAGGACGTGATTGCGGTTGCAAAAATGGAAGACGGGACATTTCGCAAGACCAGCAGGTCCGTGAAGGTCACCATCGGTGGCTGTGGCGGTTGAGGAGGACGAGACATGGCAACAGGAGTCAAGCCCCGCGTCAAGCTTCCGAAGACGGCCTCCGCCGGTGACACGATCACGATCAGGACGCTGATCAACCACAAGATGGAATCCGGCCAGCGCAAGGACAGCGACGGCAATATCGTGCCGCGGTCGATCATCAACCGGTTCACTGCGGAATTTAATGGCAATTCAGTGATCGACGTGCAGATGGAACCTGCGATTTCGAGCAATCCGTACTTTCAGTTCGAGTCCAAGGTGCCGGAATCAGGCGAGTTTGTCTTCACGTGGTACGACGATGACGGAGACGTCTATACCCTGTCGAGGCGGATCGAGGTCGGTTGACAGGCACATGTCTTCGCCGCGCACGTCTAGCGACAATCCCCAGGCTTCGGGAAGTGTATCGCGCAAATGCGATCCGCCACGGACACGGCACCCGGTCTTGGGCCGCGAGCGAGCGCGGAGACGGAGAAAGTGTTGAGGTTTCTTGGTGTCTTCATTCCGTCGATTGCGGCCGTGGCGGTCGTGCTCCTTTCGGCATACATGTTTGCCAATCGGCTCCTTGAGACGGTGCCGGCAACAGCCGCAGCGCACATGTCGGGTCCAACGGCCGCGCAGCCGGAAGTTTCTCCAAAGGAAGTCACGGAGAGCGTCGGCGATGCCTACGTCGCGGCGAACGAGGCCGCCGAACTGCCATCCGGAATTGAGGAAGTCGCGAGGACCACGCCGGTTTCCGAACTCGTTGCCGCAGGCGAAAGGGCATTCAGGAAGTGCAGGGCCTGCCATCAGGTTGGCGAGGACGCAAAGAGCCGCGCCGGGCCGACCTTGAACGGAGTTGTCGGTCGCGTGGCGGCAAGCGTGAGTGGCTTCAACTACTCAAAGGCAATGAAGGCGGCAGGCATGCGCGGGCTCATCTGGAACGAGGAGGAACTTGCCGGATATCTCGCAAAGCCGCGCGTGTACCTGATAGGCACCAAGATGTCCTTTGCCGGACTCAAGTCGGAGGACGAAATCGCCGCCACCATTGCGTACCTCAAGACTTTCTCGGAATCTCCCGTCGGCGCCGGAGACGGCGACGCTTCCGGGGCCGCCCCCGAAGTCCCGCTCGAATCTTCGGTGCTCGACATTGAGGGTGATCCGGAGTACGGCGAATACCTGTCATCCGAGTGCACGACCTGCCATCAGGCGGATGGAGATGACCACGGCATTCCATCCATCGTGCGTTGGGCGGAAGACAGGTTCGTGACGGTTATGCATGCCTACAAGCTTGGCGTACGCGAGCATCCCGTCATGAACATGGTTGCCGGACGCCTTGGCAACGAGGAAATCGCGGCTTTGGCCGCCTACTTTGCGGCTCTCGAAGACTGACAATTTCATGGAGGGAAACATGTCACTGAACAGAAGATCGTTTCTGGCAAGCTCGGCAGGGGCCACCGCCTCGCTTGCCGCACCTGCAGTATGGGGCGCTTCACACGGGCGACCACGCGTCGTCGTGATTGGCGGCGGCGCGGGCGGCGCGACTGCAGCGCGCTATGTCGCCAAGGACAGCGACGGCGCGATCGACGTTGCGCTCGTCGAGCCGACGCGGACCTACTACACCTGCTTCTTTTCGAATCTCTATCTGGGAGGCTTCAAGGAAGTCTCCGACATCGGTCACAGCTACGGCACGCTTGCGAGTGCTCACGGAGTCAACGTGGTGCATGACTGGGCCGTGGATGTTGACCGCAGCGCAAAGACGGTGACGCTCGCCGGCGGCGCAACGCTCGACTATGACAAGTTGATCCTCTCTCCGGGCATTGATTTCGTCGATGGCTCGGTGCCGGGATGGGATGTATCGGCCCAAAACAAGATGCCGCATGCCTACAAGGCCGGTTCGCAGACCGAGCTCCTCAGGGCTCAACTCATGGGGATGAAGGAGGGCGGACTCTTCATTATGGTGGCGCCGCCGAACCCCTATCGCTGTCCGCCGGGGCCCTACGAGCGCGTTTCCATGGTCGCGCACTTGCTGAAGAACAACAATCCGACGGCAAAGATCCTGATCGCCGATCCAAAGGAGAAGTTCTCCAAGCAGGCGCTGTTCGAGGAAGGCTGGGAGAAGCACTATGGCGGCATGATCAGCCGCCTCGGTCCGGACTTCGGGGGCGGGAACATTTCCGTCGATCCTGACGCAATGACCGTGGACATTGACGGCCAGGTCGAGAATGCCGACGTGGTCAACGTCATTCCTGCCATGAAGGCAGGGCGGATCGCGGATGTCGCTGGCGTGACGGACGGCAACTGGGCTCCGGTCAATGCGGTCGACATGTCAAGCAAGGCGGATCCGGACGTTCACGTTCTGGGCGACGCTAGCCAGCAGGGCGACATGCCCAAGTCGGGCTTCTCGGCAAACAGCCAGGCCAAGGTCTGCGCCAATGCCGTTCGAGGCGCCCTGACCGGATCGAAGGTGTTCCCGGCCAGGTTCTCGAACACGTGCTGGTCCCTTATCGCAAGCAATGACGGCGTGAAAGTCGGCGCCACGTACGAGGCGACGCCGGAGAAGATCGCCAAGGTCGACGGATTCATCAGCCAGACGGGCGAGGATGCCGCTCTCCGGAAGGCGACATACGAGGAGTCCGAAGGCTGGTATGCGGGCATTGCGGCCGACATTTTTGGCTGACCTGAGACCAGGCATTGACTGCCCCCGGGGGACGGCTTTTCCGGGGGCATCGAGCCTCATGAGGCATTCGATGCGATGAACCGTGCGTTCGGATTCGAGACCTGCCGTCAGACGAGGTCTCGCGCCGCAAGATTGCGCATGAGATCAGCCAGCCCGAAGTCCCACGGAGGACATTCGGTCGAGAGCCGCGCCGTGTTTTGCAAGACGCCAAGTCCCTTGGAGGAGATCGTGACCCGGTCGCCCAGCTTGTGCGTGAATCCCTGGCCGGGTTCGTCCCGGTCCTCGATGGGCGCGAACAGGGTGCCGAGGAAGAGCACGAACCCGTCCGGATACTGATGATGCCGCCCGATGACCTGCGCGATGAGATCCAGTGGATCCCGGCTGATTTCAGACATGAGGCTCCGGCCTTCCAGCACGAACCCGTCCTCGCCCTCGACCCGCAGGTTCAACTCGGCACTGCGCACGTCATCCATGGAATAGGTCTCGTCGAACAGGCGGATCATGGGGCCAATGGCGCAACTCGCGTTGTTGTCCTTGGCCATGGGAAGCAGGAGAGCTGACCGGCCTTCGACATCCCGTAAGTTGACGTCGTTGCCAAGCGTTGCGCCGTGGCAAGTTCCCTTCGAATTCACGGCCAGAACAATCTCGGGCTCCGGGTTGTTCCAGGTCGACACGGGGTGGAGACCGATGTCAGCGCATGTTCCGACTGATGACAGGGGCTGTGCTTTCGAGAACACTTCCGCATCTGGGCCGATTCCGACCTCGAGGTATTGCGACCAGAGGCCCTCCGCGATCAGTTCCTGCTTCACCTGCGCCGCGTTTTCCGAGCCTGGCACGATCTCGTTGAGCGTGTTGCCGACGATCTTGCGCACGCGACTGCGTACCGCCTCCGCCTTGGTCGGATCACCGGCGGCCTGTTCCTCGATCACGCGCTCAACCATGGACCGGGCAAAGGTCACGCCACAGGCTTTGACCGCCTGAAGATCGCAAGGAGCCAGCCAGGTCAGGCTGCCATTCCTTTCCGATGCACCGCACACCGCTTCAAGTGAGCCGGTGACTTCGCCCTCCGAGCCGCGCACATAGGCCACAGGGTCGTCCATCTCCAGCACGTCCCTGACTGTTGGCGCGGTCCGCGACGTGATGTCAGCCACGAGTCCGTTCCGCAGCGTCACGACAGACGGGCCAATTCCCGGTCGCCGCACGCGCCCGACCCAGGTGCCGGACATTTCTTCGTCTGAGAGCAAATTCACCGCTTTCTTGCCTCGCGCCATGCTTCGTACTTCTGGATGCTTTCTTGGCGGGTTGCAGGGTAGAGCCCGATGATCGTTTCGCCGGCGCGAACCTGTTCCGCCACAAAGGTCTCGTATTCGGTCATCTCTTGGGCCTCGATTGCCACCTCTTCAGCAAGATGCGCCGGAATTACGATCACGCCTTCATCGTCGCCCACGACGATGTCGCCTGGAAACACCGGTGCATCGCCGCAGCCAACCGGGCAATTGATCTCGATCGCCTCGTGATGCGTGAGATTCGTCGGCGCGGAAGGACGCTGGTGATAGGCGGGAATGTCCAGGGTGCCGACGGCACGCGCGTCCCTGAAGCCACCGTCAGTCACGACGCCCTCTCCGCCCCTGACCATGAGCCGCGCGATCAGGATATCGCCAGCGCTTGCGGCTCGCGTGTCATTCCTGCTGTCCATTACAAGGACGTGGCCGGGCGGGCAGGTCTCGATCGCGTGCCGCTGCGGATGCTTCGGATTCTGGAACTCGGAAAGCTGGTTCCTGTCCTCGCGCGCAGGCATGTAGCGCAGCGTGAAGGCGGGACCGACCATGTTGCGGCCCTTTGGGATCACGGGTGTGACGCCCTGAACGACCTGTCGCCTCAGGCCCCTCTTGAACAACGCCGTTGCCAGCGTCGCCACCGACACGTGGCGGAGCCTCTCAATCGCTTCGTCTGAAATCGTCATTCGCGCCCCTCGTTCTGTGCGACTTCCCATGACCCGGTCGAAAGTCCCCGTCACGCGGGCTGGACCCGGGCTTGCTCTCGCGTCAGTTGATTTCCGGTTCGGGGACCGGCTCTCCGAAATCCGTGCGGAGGAAGTCGAAATCGCATCCCTTGTCCGCCTGCTCGACGTGACGCGCAAACATCCAGCCATAGCCGCGTTCGTAGCGCGGCTCGGGCGGCGTCCAATCTGCACGGCGTTGCGCGAGTTCCTCGTCGGACACCTTTACGTTGAGGGTGCGCTTCGGGATGTCCATTTGGATGACGTCCCCGTCCCTGATCAGTGCCAAGGGTCCGCCGATGAAGGCCTCCGGGGCGACATGCAGGACGCAGGCGCCATAGGACGTGCCTGACATCCGGGCGTCCGAAAGCCGCACCATGTCGCGGCATCCTTGCTTGAGCAGTGCCTTGGGCATCGGGATCATGCCCCATTCCGGCATGCCTGGCCCGCCTTGAGGTCCCGCATTGCGGAGGACGAGCACGTGATCCGGCGTCATGGGGTAGTTCTCGTCATCGATGATCGTTCGCAGTTCGGCGTAGCTGTCTGCGACTACCGCCGGACCGGCGTGAGTCTGGAATCTTGGGTCCATGGCCGCAGGTTTGATCACTGCGCCGTCGGGTGCGAGGTTGCCCCGCAGGACCGCCAGCGAACCCTCGTGATAGACCGGATTCGACAAGGGCCGAATGACATCGTCGTTGTAGTTCACCGCCTCCAGAATTCCCTCGCCAAGCGACTTGCCAGTGACGGTGATTGCCGTGAGGTGGAGGTGGGCGCTGATTTCCTTCATCAGGGCTCGCAGGCCGCCAGCGTAGAAGAAGTCCTCCATCAGGTATTCGGCGCCGCTTGGCCGGACATTCGCAATCACCGGAACGTCATGGCCAATCGCGTCTATGTCGTCGAGCCCCCAGTCGATGCCTGCACGGCGTGCCATGGCAATGAGGTGGATTATGGCGTTTGTCGAGCAACCGGTGGCCATGGCCACGACGGTGGCGTTTCGCACGGCGGCGGCCGTCACGACCTTGTCGGGGGTCAGGTCCTCCCACACCATTTCGACAGCGCGGCGTCCGCATGCCGCGGCCATGCGCTTGTGCGCCGCATCGGGCGCGGGAATCGACGATGCGCCCGGCAACGTGAGGCCAAACCCTTCCGCGATCGACATCATCGTGGAGGCCGTGCCCATCGTCATGCAAGTGCCGTAGCTGCGCGCAATGCCGCCTTGGACGCCGTCCCATTCCGCCTTGTCGACACTCCCGGCGCGGCGCGCATCCCAGTACTTCCAGACATCCGTGCCCGAGCCCAGCGTCTTGCCGGCATAGTTGCCCCTCAACATCGCCCCGGCGGGCATGAAAATGAACGGGAGGCCCATCGAGATCGCGCCCATGACGAGTGCAGGGGTGGACTTGTCGCACCCCCCCATCAGGACGGCGCCGTCCACCGGATGCGAGCGCAGGGCTTCCTCCACCTCCATCGCGCCCATGTTGCGATAGAGCATCGAGGTGGGCTTGAGGAGCTGCTCGGAAAAGTCGTGCACGGGCAGTTCGGCGGGCATGCCGCCCGCCTGCAGGATGCCGCGGCGGACCCATTCCGCCCGGTCCCTGAGGTGGTGGTGGCATGGCGAGAGATCGGACCAAGTGTTGATGATGGCAATGACGGGCTTTCCCTCCCAGTCGTCACGGGACAGGCCCATCTGCATCGCGCGGCTTCGATGCCCCATGGATCGCAGGTCATCTGGCCTGAACCACCGGGCGGACCGCAGGTCTTCGTATTGTTTCACGGCCAAGGTTAATGCTCCTTGTCGACGTTTCCTGTCGCGCTCATTTCTGCGTCCGATCCTGCCTTCGTCGTGGCCCGTTGTCCATTCATGATCCGACTTTGCTCGTACCGGGATTCGGTCGGGATCTTTCGGCGAGCGCGAGAGGTCGCGCCCCGAGCGTCCAGTTGCCTTGACGTGAGCGGCCAGAGTCGCCACACAGGAACGTAGGCAGGCTCTGTTCGATGTCGCCACCGGGCACGCACGCCTGTCCTTGACAGGGAATGTCAATAGGGAGGAGACCATGACTGTCATCAGATCCATCCTCGGCGGCCTGGCCGCGCTTGCCATCGGAGCAATGGCACATGCCGAGGAACTCAAGCTCGCGCATTTCTCTTCTACCAAATACCATCTGCACGTCGAAATGTTCTTGCCGCTTGCGGAGAAGCTGGCGGAAGCAACCGGCGGTGCGACGACCATTCGCGTCTATCCGGGCGGAGAGCTTGGTCCAGGTCCGGTAAAGCAGTATGACCGTGTCATCGATGGTGTGGCCGACATCGTGTACGCCCTGCCGGGCTATACGGCGTCCCAGTTCAAGAAGACTCTGCTGGTCGAGGTTCCGGGCATCGTGAAGCCCGGTGTGAACAAGACCGAGGCAATTTGGGCCAACATCGACATGCTCGACGTTGAATTCCGGCGCGTCGTGCTCTTGGGACTCTGGACGGCCGGTGACGCCATGCTGTTGATGCACGAAAAGAAGATCGAATCGCTTTCCGATCTGGCCGGACTGAAGATCCGCGTGCCGTCCAAGAACACCGGCCGCCTCGTTGAAGCTTGGGGAGCGACCGCCGTTTCCATGCCGATCACGCAGGTCTACCAGTCGATGGACACCGGCGTCGTGGACGGCACCCTCGTGGACGCCTCGGTGCTGACAAGCTTCAAGCTCGGCGAAGTGACCAAGTACATCACCGCTGGGATGAATGCCACGAACTCCGTGTTCATGCTGGTCATGAATCGGGACAGCTGGGAGGCGCTGGACGCCGATACCCAGGCCAAACTGACCGAGTTGACGGGGGCCGAGATGTCCGAAGGCGGTCGAGTCACAATGACAAATGCCTCTGACAGGTCGCTGAAAAAGTGGGTCGCCGAGGGGGGCGAAGTTCACACGCTTTCGGCAGAAGCTGCTGCCGAGTTCAACGCGGCGAGCGACAACCTCGCCGCCGAAGTGATTGCAGAACTTGATGCCGAGGGGATCGACGCCTCTGCATGGGCCGCCGCTTTGCGGCAGTAATGGCTGACGGTCACGACAACTTCTCAGGCGCTTGGGGGTCCCCCGAGCGCCTTCTCAAAGGGGTCGCTCTCTTGGGCGGCCTCGTTCTTTTCGGGTTGGTTCTCTTGGTCAGCACCGCCGTATTTGCCCGTTACGTGCTCAATCAGCCCATTCTCGGCGACCAGGAACTGGTTGAAATCGGAATGGCGCTGGTGGTCATGGCGGCGATGCCCCTCACGACCTTTCAGAACGGACACATCCGTGTGGACATCCTGGACCACAGGATCGGAGCGGTGGGCAGGTTTGCGGGCGACATCTTTGCTCGCGTCGCCTCCGGCATCGTGCTCCTTCTCTTGGTCCGGAAGTCTTGGGACAAGATGCTGGATGCCCACGAGTACGGCGATGTGACCAACATGATCGAGATTCCGGTCTGGATTGCGTACGGCGCGATTACCTTTGGCATGGGCCTCTTTTCACTGGTTCTCGCCGTACAGTTGATTGGACAGTTTCGCCAAGGTGTCGCCGACTATGAGTGAAACCTTGATCGGAGCCTGGGGAATCGTCGCGCTGTTCTTTTGCCTCGTCGCAAGACTGCCGGTGGGCATGGCACTTCTTGTTGTCGGGTTCGGAGGGATTTGGGTCATCGATGGCCAAAGGGCGGCCATTGCCACAATGACGTCGGAGACTTATACGTCGATAACGGCCTATTCGCTTTCGATCATTCCGCTCTTTGTGCTCATGGGCAACATGGCCGGGGCGGCAGGATATTCCCAGCGACTCTACGAAGCGGCATATGCCTGGGTCGGCAGGTTGCGGGGCGGATTGGCGTCATCTACGGTCTTGGGCTGTGCCGCGTTTGCCGCGGTGTCAGGCTCATCCGTCGCAACGGCCGTGACCATCGGGAAGGTCGCTCTGCCCGAAATGAAGCGATTCGGCTATGCCGACGGACTTGCGACAGGTTCAGTCGCAGCAGGTGGCACGCTTGGCATCCTGATCCCGCCATCCACCGGCTTCGTGCTCTACGCGATCCTGACCGAAGAGAGCATCGGCAAGCTCTTCATCGCGGGCATCTTGCCAGGCGTCCTGCTTTCGCTCCTCTTCGTGGCCGTCATTTTGACGGTCACGTCGATACGACCCGAATCCGGTCCGGTCGGTCCAAGCACGACTGCCGGCGAGAAACTCTTGGCGTCCCTCAGATCGCTGCCGCTGGTCGGAGTCATCCTGGCATCCATTGGGGGAATTTATCTCGGTGTCTTCACGCCAGTCGAGGCCGCCGGCGTAGGAGCCACACTTGTCTCGCTGCTGGCGCTTGGGACCGGCGCCGTGAAGTTCCGTGACGTGCCCGAAATCCTGCTTGAGACGGTGACGACGACGGCCATGCTGTACCTGATCATTATCGGGGCGCATGTTTTCGGGCCGTTCCTTGCGCTCACGCACATTCCGGAAACCCTTGCGCTGCAGCTTCAGGCATTCGGCCTCGGACCCTATGGAACCCTGGCCTTGATCCTGATTGGCTACGTCATTCTTGGCATGTTCTTTGATGGTCTGGCCATGCTGGTCGTCACGATGCCGGTCGTGTTCCCGATCATCGCCGGTCTCGGGTTTGACCCGATCTGGTTCGGCGTGATCTGCGTCGTCGTGATCGAGATGGGCCTGATCACGCCGCCCGTCGGCATCAACGTCTTCGTCGTCAAGGGCGTCGCTGCGGGCGTTCCCATGAGCACGATCTTTCGAGGTGTCCTGCCGTTTTGGGTTGCAATGGCGGTTTGCCTTGCTCTGCTCGTCGCGTTTCCGCAGATCGCCCTGTTCCTGCCGGGACAGATGAGGTGATCAACGTTGTCCTGCGCAAACGGACATGGACTCCTGCTCTCTAGGTCATCGATGTCCAGATCAACCGGATCGCAATCGCGGCGAGTAGAATCAGGATTATCCGGTCGAAGACCGCCTTTGACATGTATCTGGCGGCCAATTCACCGAGCGGCATGGACAGGAACATTGGAATGGTGGCCGCAATTGCCATGAGCGAGCGATCTGCCGTCAGGAGGCCAAGATAGGCAAGAGACGGGATTTGCACGACCGACATGGCGACGAAGAAGACCGATATTGTCGCAATGAACTCTTCTCTGGGAAGACGCATCGCGTTCAGGAACGTAACGGAGACAGGCGCGGAGATTCCTCCGGCCCCCTGCATCAATCCTCCAGCGATGCCGACATAGGGCACGAGCCGCATTCCGGCGGATCGATCCAGCGCCCAGTCCGGCTGGAAGAGCCGCAGGAAGATATACGCTAGAACCATGGCGGCCAGCGAGGCCATCAAGGCGTCTGTTGGCAGGGACGCGAGCAAGACTGAACCGGCAATCGCCCCGACCGAACCCGCTATCGCAAATCCGTAGACAAGCCGGAACGGTCCGCGGTGTCTTCGGTAGGCGTACGAATGCCAGATGTTCGAGAACAGGTTGAGCACGGAAAAGACCGCGACCGCAAGCTGCACATCGAAAATCGCGGCCAGGATCGGGACGCCAACCACGGGCGCTCCGGCGCCGGTCGCCCCTTTCAGGAAGCCGCCCAGCAGAATTGCGGCGGTGGCAAGGAGAAGCAGGTGCGGATCCATGCGTGTCTCGCGACAATCAGAACGGCATTGCGGCGCGCCGGGGACGGGACGGCGGCCAACAGATTACGGAGGAGGAAGCCAGACAGAAATTGCCGTCTGCCGAAGGATTTTTCCCCCGCCCGGTGCACGTATCGAGTTCAGTCGTCAGTAGTGGCCGGGGGCTGGTACTGCAGGCCTGTTCCGGATGGCCTCGCCGGTGCTGGTGGCATGGCAAGGGATCGGACCAGACGTCGATGTCGGGCCGTCCCTCCCGGTCGCCAGGGAAATTGCTCCTTTGCATTGCACGGTTCCGATGCCCCAGGAATCTCAGGTTGTCCGGCTTGAACCGATGATCGGACCGGTGGCCTTCGTACGGTTTTGCAGCCGACGCACGAGCCCTGTATCTGCGTGTCCGGCCGCATGCGTACCTGCGTCCCGATTCCGCCATCGTCGTGGCCTGAGACCCATTGCGAGATTCGACTTGGCTCATTCCGAGCTCCGGTCAGGATTCTTCGGCAAGTGCAAGGGGTCCAGGGGACTCCCGAATGGGCATGTGCAGGAGCGCAGCCAGCAGACCGAGCGCAACCGCCGTCCACCACATTGGCGTGTAGTCCTGGTTGAGGTCGTAGATCCGTCCACCCATCCAGGCGCCCAGGAAACTACCTGTCTGGTGACTCAGGAAGACGAGGCCTGCCAGGGTCGACAGGAACTTCAGCCCTTGCGTCTGCGCGACGAGGCCCATGGTCAGCGGAACCGTCGACAGCCAGAGAAGTCCCATGACGGCCGAGAAGGCAAGGACGCTGGATGTCGTGACCGGAGCCAGCACGAAGGCGGCGATCACCAACGCGCGCGCAAAATAGATTCCGCTCAGCACCCATTTCTTGGAGTAGACCTGACCCGACCATCCCGAGAGGAATGATCCAGCGATGTTGAAGAGCCCGATCAGGGCCAGCGACCATCCGCCGATCCAGGCCGCCATCCCTAGGTCAACCACGTAGGCAGGAAGGTGCGTCTGGATGAAGGCGACATGAAACCCGCAAACAAAGAACCCGAAGAACAGGCAGAGATAGCTCTTGTCCCTGAATGCCATGCCGAGCGCGTGGCCAAAGTCCTTGGCAGAGGACCCCGACGCGCTCGGCGTCGCCACACGGGCGATGAACACAAGGAAGGGGAGGATCAGGGCAAAGCTTGCGCCGATCACGATCAGTGCAGATGACCAGCCAATCGACCCGATCATCGTGGTTGCCGTAGGCGCGGCCGCAAACATGCCAAGGGATGCTGCAGCTGTGCCCAGACCCAGAATGAAGCTGCGCCGCTCTTCGGAGACGATCTTTCCGAGCGCACCGATGACGATCGGGAATGACGCGGCTCCTGTGCCCGCGCCGACCAGGACGCCCGTAAGGACGAAGAGCACCGGGTCTGTTACGATGCCCCGCAGAACAAAGCCGATGCCGGCAAAGACCGCGCCGAAGGCCAGGACCCTCGCGGTCCCGAACCTGTCGGCCACGGCTCCGGCAAGCGGTTGCGTGATGCCCCAGGCGAGCAACTGGATCGCGACCGAGAGGGAAAAGACCTCCCGACCCCAGCCAAGGGCTTCGCTCATCGGGCTGAGAAAGACGCCAAAGGTAGCCGCGAAGCCAAAACCGAGGAACGCCACGAGGCATCCGGCCATTATGGCGGCGTTGACCTTCCCTGCTGGTACAGTGCGCCTGTCGTGCATGTCGTCTCCCGATGGCTCGGTTGCGCAATTCGGTTCAGGCTGGCATGTGACCCGGAGAGGTTCAATCCCTGTTGCTGCGCGACACCGGCAAGGGCAGTGGTCGGGGCATGTTTGGAAACCGCTTGCTTGCGGCGACCGTTCCGCCTTGCTACCTCAAGGAAAAGGGATGTCTCCATGGGCAGTGAAATGAAGACGGCGGATATCGGGCTGATCCAGAAGTTGATTCCGCACCGCTATCCGTTCCTGCTCGTGGACAAGGTCATCGAGATCGAAGGAACGGAGCGGGGGGTCGGGATCAAGAACGTCACGATCAACGAGCCCTTTTTCGCGGGCCACTTTCCGAGCGAACCGGTCTTTCCAGGCGTGTACATGATCGAGGCCATGGCCCAGACATCGGCCGTGATCGCGGGGGTCGGGCTGGATCTCGGGGAAAGGAAAAATGCGATCTATTTCATGGCCATGGACGGCGTGAAGTTTCGTCGCAAGGTTGTGCCTGGCGACGTTCTCCGGATGGAGATCACCAAGCTGCGCGGCGGAGGCAGGGTCTGGAAGTTCAGGGGCGTTGCCACCGTGGACGGCGGGATCGCCTGCGAATGCGAGTTCACCGCAATGATGGACATGCCGAAGTGAGCATTGATCCCAATGCCACGGTCCATGCTTCCGCCGTTGTCGAGACGGGGGCCGTTATCGGGCCGGGCGCAAATGTCGGACCTTTCTCGGTGATCGGCCCAGAGGTCACCCTCGGGGAAGGGGTGTCCGTGAAGTCGCATGCAGTCGTGATGGGGCAGACCGAAGTTGGTGAAGAGACCGAGATCTTCCCCGGTGCCGTCGTGGGCGAGATTCCCCAGGATCTCAAGTACAAGGGGGAGAAAACGCAGCTCATTGTCGGCAAGAGGAATCGCATTCGCGAAGGCGTGACGATGAATACCGGCACGGCCGGAGGCGAAGGCGTGACCCGTGTCGGAGATGACTGCCTTTTCATGACCGGGTCACACGTGGCTCACGATGCCCAGGTGGGAAACCGCGTGATTGTCGCGAATCAGGGCGCGATCGCCGGTCATTGCGTGATCGAGGATGACGTGATTATCGGCGGGCTTTCCGGAATTCATCAATGGGTTCGCGTCGGCAAGGGCGCGATCATCGGCGCGGTGACAATGGTCACGAATGATGTGATTCCCTACGGCCTTGTCCAAGGGCCGAGGGGGCAGCTTGAGGGGCTGAACCTCGTGGGGCTTAAGCGCAAGGGTGTCTCACGGGAGGACATCACTGCCCTTCGTGCCGGTTTCCAGACGCTGGCGCAGGGAGAGGGTAGCTTCCAGGATCGTGCCCGCAGGCTCGGCGACGAAACCTCTAGTTCCTACGTTCGGGACATCGTTGATTTCATCCTCGGCGCGTCTGACCGCAGCTATCTCACCCCGGAGCGCTGAGGTGCTGGCGCTGGTCGCCGGCACCGGCGGGCTGCCTGGCCATATTGCGCGCGTGCATTCCCGCCAACCGGTCTTCGTGCGGATTGATGGCACGTCGCCCGAGATCGACACGGAACTGACCTTTCGCCTGGACCGGATTGCGAGCTTCATGGATGCGCTCAAGTCACGCGGCGTGACGGAACTCTGCTTCGCAGGTGCCGTCCGTCGCCCGGCATTCAATCCCGGTGACGTCGAAGCCCGCAGCAAGCCCTTCATCGACCGGATCGTTGCGGCGCTAGAAGAGGGCGACGATGGGGCACTCAAGATCCTGCTGCAGATATTCGAGGCGGAGGGTTTCGTGATTCGTGCAGCCCATGAACTTGCCCCGGACCTGTTGCCGGCGTCCGGCGTGCTCACGCACAAGCAGCCGGCGCCCGGAGACATCAAGGATGCCTTCCGTGCCGACGCCGCGCTGGAGGCCGTTGGCGCCACGGACATCGGGCAGGCTTGCGTCGTTCGCCATGGGCAGGTCATCGCCATCGAGACGAGCTACGGCACCGACTGGATGCTGGAAAGCTTGGACCGCAGGCCGGACGGGTCGGGAGGGATCCTCGCGAAGGCCCCGAAGCCAGGGCAGGATCGTCGTGTCGACCTGCCGACGATTGGTCCCGGAACCGCGACCCGCGCAGCGGAAGTGGGACTCGGTGGAATTGTCATCGAAGCGGCAGGAGTCATGGTGCTGGATCGCGAGAAAACGGTGGAGGCAGCCGATGATGCCGGGATTTTCCTGTGGGTGCGTCAGCCGTGATATGTGGGGCGTCATCTGACAAGCCGGGCTGGCCGGGCCCATGAAGCTCTATCTGCTGGCAGGAGAGGCTTCCGGCGACAAGTTGGGCGCGGCATTGATGCGAGGACTCGGATCCCTGGTGCAGGATCTGGAGGTCCGCGGCGTCGCAGGCTTGGAAATGCAGAAGGAAGGCATTGAGAGTCTCTTTCCCATGGACGACCTGTCTGTGATGGGAATTGCAGAGGTACTGCCAAAGTACCTGATGCTCCGTCGCAGGTTGAACGAGATCGTGGCGGATTGCGTGGCCTGGCAGCCGGATGCGCTGATCACGATCGACGTGCCGGACTTTTCGCAGCGCATGGCGTGCGCGGTCAGGAATCGGAGTCCGGGCATGTGCTGCATCCATTACGTTGCACCGTCGGTCTGGGCCTGGAGAGCGTCGCGGGCGGAGAAAATGGCCCGCTGCACGGACCACGTTCTGGCGCTTCTGCCATTTGAACCTCCACATATGACAAGGGCAGGAATGACATGCGATTTCGTGGGGCATCCTGTCGTGGCCGAGCCGCTTGCCGGTCCGGAAGACGTCCGGGCATTTCGTGCCGAGACCGGAACAGGAGACGCGCCCATCGTGCTGGCACTCCCCGGATCTCGCCCCAAGGAAATCGCGCGCCTCGTGCCAATCTTCGGAGAGGCGGTGCACAGGGTTCTGGCAAGCCGTCCTGAAGTTCGCATTGTCGTGCCCGCTGCAGCCCCGGTTGTATCGGCTGTCCGCGAAGGAGTTCGTGCATGGCCCGGAGAGCCGATCGTCCTTGATCCTCGTGACGGTGCTCCCGAAATGAAACGGGCGGCATTTGCAGCCGCTGACGTGGCGCTGGCCGCATCCGGGACGGTTTCGCTGGAGCTTGCTGCGAACGCGACGCCTATGGTCATTGCCTATGACATGAACTGGCTGTCGTGGCAGGTCATGAGCCGGTTGGCGACCGTTGATTCGGTGACGCTGGTCAACCTTGTGACGGACACCAGAACGGTCCCGGAATTCCTGGGTCCGGGCTGCAAGCCTGCGGCTATCGCGGAGGCCGTGAACGAATTGCTGTCAGGTCATGCGGCTCGCGAGGCCCAACTGGATGCCATGGCCACGACCATGACGCGCCTCGGTCGGGGAGGGGAGGCGCCAGGACTGCGTGCGGCAAGGTCGGTCCTCGCGGCACTTTCGAGCAAGCGTAACGGCCGAGAACAATGATGCCTCCGCCGCCGACGCAAGCATTTGCAGGCCCAAGGCCGTTGCCGACATCTCGGAGTCCTTGTGGCTGATGAACCCGGAGACCGCCCCGCGCTTCACGGGATCATGACCCGCGCCAGATCCAGCCCCCACCGTAGACGCGGCTGCCACGGGTTTCGTAGAAGACGCACGCCTGCCCGGGCGACACGCCTTCCTCCGGTTCCAGAAGCTCGATTGTCGCTTCGGTCGCCGAGACCGGATGGATCACCGCTTCTGCCGGCGGCCTCGTCGAGCGGACCCTGACCGATAGATTCCACGCGCTGGCGCTGTCGAAGGGTACGTCTCCGAGCCAGTTTATCTCGCGAGCCGACACGATGCGGGTGGCGAGCATTTTCTTTGGCCCAACAATGACCCGTTTGTTGTCGACATCCAGCCGGACAACGTAGAGCGGCTCGTCGAGCCCGCCGATTCCGAGGCCCCGCCGCTGCCCGATCGTGTAGTGGATAACGCCCGCATGCGTACCCAGTTCGCGGCCGTCGACATGGACGATCGCGCCGGGCTCAGCGGCTCCAGGCCGCAGTTTCTCGATGACGGACGCGTAGTTGCCGTTCGGGACAAAGCAGATGTCCTGGCTGTCAGGTTTGTCGGCTACGGACAGGCCATGCGCGCTTGCGAGCTTGCGTGTCTCCTTCTTGGAGGCCAGGTGCCCAAGGGGAAAGCGCAGGAACGCGAGTTGTTCCGATGTCGTCGTGAACAGAAAGTAGCTTTGATCCCGTGCCAGATCCGCGGCCGTGTGCAGTTCTGGTCCCAGTGCGCCAAGCTTCCGTTGGATGTAGTGTCCCGTTGCCATGCAATCCGCGTCGAGGTCATGCGCGGTCTCAAGGAGATCCTTGAACTTCACCCGTTCGTTGCAGCGAATGCACGGCACCGGTGTAGCGCCCGAAAGATAGCTATCAGCAAACTCGTCGATCACGGTGTCACGAAAGATGCTTTCGTAGTCGAGGACATAGTGGGGAAACCCCATTGTTTCTGCCACCCGGCGCGCATCGCGGATGTCCGCTCCAGCGCAACACGCGCCTTTTTTGGCCAAGGCGGCTCCGTGGTCATAGAGCTGAAGCGTCACACCCACCACATCATAGCCCTCGCGTGCGAGTTCGGCGGCCACAACGGAACTGTCCACGCCGCCGGACATGGCCACGACGACACGGGTTTCCGAAGGCAGCTTCGGAAAGCCAAGCGAGTTTAGATTTTCGACTCCGTCGAGCGCCATGGTGTCACCGTGAAAGAAATGTCGTGTGAAATACAGGAGAATCGCAATCACTGGCAAGGGCCGGGTTCCGGATCGGGTCGACCATTGTGCACGCCCACGTGCGCACCCGAGATCGCGCCAACCGAGCCACACCGATGCCGAAAGGGCGGTCGCAAGGGGCACGGCATCGGGCGGCTCGCAACTGTCGGCAGAAGAGGACCTGCGACTGAACGTAGGCGCGGTGGCTGCATTGTGCGAAGACGGCATCAAGGACATCCAACAGGTGCAGTTTTCGCCAATGGCACTTCGTTTAGGTTCCTCGGCGCCGAAGATTCCCGCGCACCCGATGCCAACGCCCCTATCAGCGCCGGGATCGGCGTTTGCTTCATGACCCAGTTCGCGCGCTTCATGTCGATGCTGACGCTCGACCTGCCCGACTACTGCAACGCGCATTACGCCTAATTCAGTTTCCGCGGTGCCTCAGGCGGAACCGTCAGGTCGGGGGAAGCGGATCCAGCAGAAATCCATGTCCATTTTGAATCCTCCGAAACTGACGAGACCGCGCAGGAGATGCTTGATATCTCCGAGCAGACCTGCTTCCTGCACGCCTTCTGCAGAACTGACCTGAACGCCAAGATCAAGGTCGCGTACGTCTGGCCACGCGCCTCCAGCCAAGGAGAAACCATGAAAACTCAGGTTTGTATCATCGGCGGCGGGCCATCCGGGTTGCTGCTCAGCCATATCCTCGATGCCAACGGCATCGACAACGTCGTGATCGAGCGTCAGTCCAAGGACTACGTGCTTGGCCGTATTCGGGCGGGCGTTCTGGAAGCCGGTGCCGCGCAACTGCTGCGCGATTACGGGCACGGTGATCGCATGGATCGCGAGGGCAGGTCGAAGGACGGAACCAGGATCCTGTGGCAGGACCGTCCCGATTTCTTCATCGACGTCAAGAAGTGGACAGGTCAGCAGATGATGGCCTACGGCCAGACCTATATCACCGAAGACCTCTATGCCGCACGCGAACGCGATGACGGCGCAGTGGTCTGCGAAGCCAAGGACGTCGCACTGCACGACATCGAGACCGGTGCGCCGCATGTGACCTATCGAAAGGACGGTCAAAGCCATCGCGTCGATAGCCGCTTTGTCGCCGGTTGTGACGGTTTTCACGGACCTTCGCGTCAGGCGATCCCAGCCACGCATCGCCGGGAGTATGAGCGCATCTACCCGTTCGGCTGGCTTGGCATCATGGTCGAGAAGCCCCCGCTCGACGACTTCATCTATGCCTATCATGAGGACGGCATGGCAATGGCGGCCCAGCGCAACCCGATGCTCAGCCGTTACTACATCCAGGTGCCGCTGTCTGATGCGCCTGATGACTGGTTCGACGACCGGTTTTGGGAAGCCCTTTTGCGCCGATTCCCAGTTGCCGTGGCCAAGACCATTCAGACAGGTCCGTCAATCGAGAAGTCCATTGCGCCGCTGCGCAGTTTCGTCAGCGAGCCGATGCGCCACGGCAGCCTGTTCTTGGCGGGCGATGCCAGCCATATCGTGCCGCCAACCGGGGCCAAGGGCCTGAACTTGACATTTTCCGATGTGTACTACCTGCAGCGCGCCCTGGTGGCGCATTTCAAGGACGCCAGCGACGCCCTTCTCAATGACTACTCCGACACCGCGCTCATGCGCATCTGGGCCGCCGAGAACATCTCCTGGCGGCTGACCAAGCTCTTGCACGTGTTTCCCGACGAGGATTCGTTCGACCAGAAAATCCGCGAAAGCGACTATGACTTGCTGTTGACGTCTGAACCGGCCCAGCGCGCGCTTGCCTACGAATATATCGGACTGCCCTACGCAGCCTGATCGCGCTCGATCCGGTGCGTTTGCCGACCCAACCACCCAGCCAGGGAGGAAGACATGAAGGAATTCGCAGCCCTTGACGCCTTCTTCCGTGGCATCTGGCTGTGCTGGTTCGCCATGTTGGCCACGGTGATCTTGATCCTGCTGCGCTTCGGCATTTGACCGCTGCATGACATTTGGCGAATTTCCACGAGCGCGTGCGGAAGAGCTTTCTGTGGCTGGATTGGCCTTGGACCGTGGTTTCCCGCAGCTCGATCGAACTTCTGCCTTGATGATTGAAGCACTTATTCCGCAACGAGCGCAATTTTCGCACCCGTCGCCCGAAAACGGCCCAAGTTGCAGTGACCCGTGCATCGCACGAAGCCGCACACGCAGGCGTCAATCAACGCGATGATCTGACTTGGATTTCGTCATCCCCGCGCCGCGACATGCACACACGACTTACATGAACAAAGTAAGAAGAAATCAGCCTGTGCGGTCCATACGTGTGAAGTGTTGCATTTTTTGTTTGATCATGAAGCAGCTTGGCCTGGATCCGGAGTGGGGGAGAAGTGAACTCCCTTGTCGAGCGGTAGAAGGGTTCTGGCGCCGAAACGATCAAGGCCTCGAAGATTTCTCGCTAAGGCCATGTTTTTGTTGGCTCCGGCGGTTGGGATCGAACCAACGACCAATTGATTAACAGTCAACTGCTCTACCGCTGAGCTACGCCGGAATGCCGATGGCCGATATAGCAACGCTCTTTGCCTTCGTCCAGTGGGAAGGAACGGCGAAATTTGATGGCCCGCCGAAAATGCAAGTGTAGTTCCGGAACCTCGCCTCAGACGTAGGCGGAGGTCAGATGCGGGAGAATCCTGCGGACAGACCGAGTTCAGGATGTGCCTTTGCCCACCCCCTTTCGACAAGGTCGATGAGATGCGCAAAGACGTTTCGCGATGCAACTGGCCACATTTCAGGCGGAGTGTCGGTGTAGACCCTGCGCGTGATTTCCTCGACGATTTGCGGTGAAGTGCCCAGCGCATCCAGAATCGCGTCTGCTCGGGCTTGGCGATGCTTGATCAACCAGGACAGGCGCTCCTCCGGTTCCTGGATGTCTGGCCCGTGTCCGGACAGGAACCGACGGGCACCCAGGCGGGCCAGGCGTTCAGATGTCTGCATGAATTCCCGGACGTTTCCGTCGGGTGGCGACACGAGCGAGGACGACCATTCCATCACGTGATCGCCCGAGAAGACGACGTCATCCATCTGAAAGGCAAGGTGGCCGGCAAAGTGGCCCGGTGAGTGAATCACTTCGAGCTGCCAGTCCTCGCCGCTCACGACGTCGCCGTCGGAAATCTGGATGTCGGGGCGGAACAGACTGTCGACACCTTCTCCGCCGCCCGCGAGACCTGCTTCCGCGAGACCCTGCATGGTTGCATTGCGTCCGGCCTCTGGTGGCCCGAAACCCAGCACAGTTGCCCCGGTCCGCCCGGCCAGGATTCGGGCGAGCGGGCTGTGGTCGGCATGCGCGTGCGTAATCAGTATTTTCGTGACATGCTCGCCCGCCGTTGCTCGCAGAATTGCGTCAAGATGGGCTTCGTCCTTGGGCCCGGGATCGATGACGGCAACTTGGCCCTCGCCTACAATGTAGCTGTTCGTTCCCCAATAGGTCATCGCTCCCGGATTCGGGGCAAGGATGCAGCGAATTCCGTCTGCGACCGTTCGAACGAGCCCTGCTTGAGGTTTGCTCATCGGCCCCTTTTTCTCCCGCTCCAACACCCTTAGGGTCATGCCATGATTGCGCGGCTTCTGAAATACTGGATGCCAAGGACCTTTTACGGGCGTTCGACTCTGATTCTGCTCGTGCCCGTGACCGTCATCATGGTGGTCGTCACGGTCGTGTTCATCCAGCGCTTGTACGAGGGCGTGACCGAGCAGATGACGGTTGCCGTGGCGCACGAGATCGAGCTCATCCTTGGTCGAATCGACGTCGATGCGCCAGACGCGACCAGCGCATTCGGCGCGGCATTGGAAGTTGCTGAACCCCTTGGCATCGTGATCTCTCCGGGAGCCGTGCCTCCCTTGACACGGCGTGACTGGTTCGACCTGTCGGGAAAGACCGTCATCGCAACGCTTGATCGAGAAATTGAGCAATTGCTAGGTGTTGATCTGGTCGGCCTCCACGGCTTTGCGCGCCTTTCCGTTGGAACCGGGGCGGGACCAGTCGAACTGATCGTTTCCCGGCGGCGGCTCAATGCACGCAACCCGCATCAGTTCCTTGTCCTGATCGGGTTTACGGCGCTTTTGATGTCTGCAATCGCGCTCCTGTACATGCGCAACCAGATTCGCCCCATTCGGCGCCTTGCGCGTGCAGCAGAGGCGTTCGGAAAGGGGCGCGTCGTGCCGTACGAACCGAGCGGAGCCACCGAGGTTCGATTGGCGGGCAAGGCGTTTCTCGACATGCGCGGTCGAATCGAGCGTCAGATCGAGCAGCGCACATTGATGCTGTCCGGCGTCAGCCACGATCTCAGGACGCCACTGACGAGAATGAAGCTCGGGCTTTCACTCATGGATGACAGTCCCGAAACGGAAGCGATGCACCGTGAGGTTCAGGACATGGAAGGCATGCTGGAAGCCTTTCTGTCATTCGCGAAGGGTGACGCCTTGGAGGCGCCAGAGCAAATTAATCCGCTGGAATTCGTGCGCAAGCTGACGAATCGAATCGCGCGAAGCGAGCCGGTGGTCCTTGGCGCGCTAGAAGGCGAGGGGCGAGCAATGCTGCGCCAGGCGGCACTGCAACGCGCCCTCGAGAACCTGATTGTCAATGCAGTGCGCTACGGTGGTCAAGCCAAGGTGTCGGCGCAAGTTGCCAGTGATCGAATCAGATTTGTCGTGGAGGACAGCGGGCCTGGCATTCCGGAAGACCTGCGGGAATTCGTCCTGAAGCCTTTCATCCGGCTTGACTCGGCCAGGAACCAAGACGGCGGCTTGGGTGTGGGGCTTGGTCTGTCGATTGCTGCAGACGTGGCGCGGCAACATGGCGGAAAATTGATACTTGACGAAAGCAGGAATTTGGGTGGCCTGAAAGCCGAGATTTCGATCCCGAGATGAACGGGGCGGCAAATGGAGCCGCCCAAATCCCCGATTCAGATTTCCAGGCTCTTCGCTGACTTGCCTTCGTCCGTTGCCTCCCTGAACCAGGCCGGCCGGCGACCGCGGCCGGACCAGGTCTGGCTGGGATCGTTCGGGTTCCGATATTTCGGCGGTACAGGGGACTTGCGGAATTTTCTCTTCTTGCCCAAGACTTCATTGACGGCCAAACCGTGTTTCTTTGCGATTCTCTGGGCCGCGTTCTGGAGTTCTTGCGTCGCGGCGGCAACCGCCCGCGTCCGGCTGGTCTTGAGTTCGTTTTCGATGCCGCGCTTGAGAGCCTTCAGTTCCTTCTCGGACATTTTTCCGAGGTTGAATTTCGCTGCCATGCGATTCTCCTTGGTTGCGATGGCACGAACTCCACGTCGGCCATGCATTACTCTGCTACACATGCATTGGTCGAAACGCAACTCTGAATTTCCGGGATTGAAGGAATTCCTCCAGTATGGATCCCGTGTTTCCCGTTCTTATCGAAATCGGACATTGGAACCGATGTCAGTTTGAATATGGGAGTGCTCTTTTTTTGCCAAGAAAGTACAATATCTTGCCGAAAACAATGGCTTTGGAAACATGACGCTTTTATTGGGTTTCGGAACCTCCGAGTCGAGCCAGACATGTCTTGATCGGCTTTCTATATCGGCAACTTTAGCTCTTTTCTTGAGCTCTAGGGCACGTGTATCAACCTTGCGTGACGACGAAGTAGCCTCGGCGGTCGCTTGACTTCATTCAGACATTGAAACATTCAGCTTCATTCTCAAAAAGACCCCCGGAGTGATTGCTGTCCAGTCCCGGTCGCGGGACCTTGTGCCAAACTTGGCTCCATCGAGCTAAGTGCCGGAACTGCAACCTTTCATGCACGTGCTTCAATGAACCTGTCAACGCTTCGTATCGTTCGATGCATTGGCACCGTGCCGGGATATTCACAAACGCCAATCGAGTTCTGGAGGCAGCCAGGTAAGCGAATGGCGAGCAATTGACATGATTCATGATGCAGGGGTTGGCGCGGCAGATGAATTGCCCGACTTGGAATTTCCAGTTGCTGCCTAGGGCCACACCGAAACCGTGAATGACCGCCAGACACTAGGCGAAAGGACCTGCCTGGAGCGGGAGAGTGTTCTTTGTTTGCGGAACCAGAAAGGTCCACCGGCACCCTTCTGTCTCGACGGGATAAAGGAGTCGATTAAGATCGGCCAACAGATGTTCGACCGCCGGACGGAATCGACTTTCAAAAATTGAAAATTGTGAACAATGGCGAGACGCCTCAGCGCAGTTATTCATGAATAATGCCGGGGATCCTGTTTTTAAAATATGCTGCCATGGCCGTGTCTGCATCCTGATGCTCATGCCCCGACCGCAATATCTCGTTTTGGTTGGTGTGCGGCGTCGTGGTGGCACGATCCGACGCATGTATGATTGGTAGGCCCGGAGGGACTCGAACCCCCAACCAAAGCGTTATGAGCGCTCTGCTCTAACCAATTGAGCTACGGGCCCGAACTCGCGTGAGGGCATAGCAGACCATGCGCAGCGGTCAAGCAACCTGCCTCCCGTGGACACTGCGGGAGCGTTCGGGTATCCGCAGCCGAAACCGGAGAAGGGCACGCATGGCCACAGGCGGTCTCACTTATGCGGATGCGGGCGTGGACATCGACGCGGGTAACGCACTGGTCGAACGAATCAAGTCTGCTTCCCTTCGAACCTCTCGGCCTGGCAAAGTTGACGGCTTAGGCGGGTTCGGTGCCATGTTCGATCTCAAAGAGGCAGGATTTGAGGATCCGATCATCGTGGCCGCCACCGATGGAGTCGGGACCAAGCTGAAGATCGCCATCGAAACCGGTCATGTGGGCGGCGTCGGTATCGACCTCGTGGCAATGTGCGTGAACGACTTGGTTTGTCAGGGCGCTGAACCCCTGTTTTTTCTCGATTATCTTGCGACCGGTCGTCTCGATGTCGACCAGGCGGCTCAGGTGATCGAGGGAATTGCCGATGGCTGTGCACGATCAGGGTGTGCCCTGATAGGCGGCGAAACGGCCGAAATGCCTGGGATGTATGCGGGAGGCGACTTCGATCTCGCGGGCTTTGCTGTCGGTGCCATGGAGAGAGGACGAGGACTGCCGTCCGGGGTTTCCGAAGGCGACGTGTTGCTCGGGCTTGCCAGCGATGGCGTGCACTCGAACGGTTATTCACTGGTTCGACGCATTGTGGCGGAGCACGACCACTCTTGGGATGATGCGTGCCCTTGGGCGGACAGTTCACTTGGTCAGGCATTGCTGACACCGACCCGGCTCTATGTCCGAGGCGCCGTCAACGCCATTCGGGCAGGAGCATTGCACGGACTGGCGCACATTACCGGCGGTGGCTTGACCGAGAACGTGCCGCGGGTGCTTCCTGAAGATCTCGGTGCTGAAATCGACCTTGGCGCTTGGGAATTGCCTCCGGTCTTTGCATGGCTGGCCGAGAAAGGTTGTATCGCTGAATCGGAATTGCTGCGAACCTTCAATGCCGGAATCGGCATGGTGGCGGTCACGCCTGAGGTGTCGGTAGAGGTCGCGGCAGCCGCGTTTGGGAAAGGCGGGCATCGGGTGTTCCGGATTGGCCGGGTGGTTGCGGGCGACGAAGTCGCCTATCAAGGCAAGTTGCTTTGAGACGGGTCGCCATCCTCATCTCGGGCGGAGGTTCGAACATGGTTGCGCTCGTGCGGGACATGGTCGGGAACCACCCGGCCCGTCCGGTTCTCGTGCTTTCAAACGTGCCGGAAGCCAAGGGGCTGACATTGGCCAAGGAGATGGGTGTCGAGACAGCGGTCGTGAATCACCGTGCGTTCCGAGGCGACAGGGCCGCCTTCGAGGCCGTATTGACCGAACGGCTTGAAGCTGTCCGACCGGACATCATCTGCCTCTGCGGATTCATGCGCATACTTACCCCTGAATTCATCGAGCCTTGGTTCGGTCGCATCCTGAACATCCACCCGTCGCTCCTGCCCAAGTACCCGGGCCTTGACACGCATGCCCGCGCCATCGCCGCTGGCGACGACGAGGCGGGATGCACGGTTCATGAAGTTACGGTCGAACTCGATGCCGGTCCGGTTCTGGGGCAGGCACGTGTACCAATCAACATTGGCGATACAACCGGTGCGCTCGCGGCACGTGTGCTGGTCGCGGAGCACCAGCTCTATCCGGCGGTATTGCGCCGCTTCGCGAACGGCGACAGATCACCGGTTTACCTGCCCGAGGAAATTGCGCCGCATGTCGGCACGGATTGTGAACCAGCTTCAGGGACCATGCATTGAGATGATCACGATCACGACTACGCAAGAACTCGAAGCGTTCTGCACGAAGGCGTCTTCTGCGCCATATCTGACGGTTGACACTGAGTTCATGCGGGAGCGGACCTATTACGCGAAACTCTGCCTCGTGCAGCTGGCCGTGCCGGGGGCGTCTGAAGACGACGCCGTTCTCGTTGATCCGCTGGAGGACGGCCTGGCCCTCGATCCACTGTATGAACTTCTCGGATACAAGAACGTCACAAAGGTCTTTCATGCGGCCAGGCAGGATGTCGAGATATTCTTTGTCGAGGGCGGGGTCATTCCATGGCCTCTCTTCGACACGCAGGTCGCCGCCATGGTGGCGGGCTTTGGCGAGCAGGTCGGGTACGAGACGCTTGTCCGAAAGATTGCAGGGGCGGAGCTCGACAAGTCTTCCCGCTTCACGGACTGGTCGCGGCGTCCGCTTAGCAGTGCGCAAAGGCGCTATGCGTTGGCGGACGTGACGCATTTGCGTGACATCTACGAGCATCTTTCTGCCGAACTGGACGCATCCGGACGACGGTCTTGGGTCGAAGAGGAACTCGCTTTGCTTGTCGATCCGGCAACCTACGCGATCGAACCTGATGAAGCGTGGCGTCGCATCAGGACCCGCTCCGATTCGGGTCGGCATCTAGCGATTGTGCGGGAGCTTGCACGGTTCCGCGAAACCTATGCCCGAGACAGGAACATTCCGCGCAACCGAGTGATCAAGGATGACGCGATCCTGGAACTTGCGTCCACAAAGCCCCAGACGATTGAGCAACTCGGACGATCCCGGCGCCTGCCGCGGAATGCCCGAAAGGGCGAAATTGCAAGCGGATTGCTCGTTGCCGTGAAGGCCGGAATCCAGACACCTGACGACCGGCTGCCGAGTTCGGGCCGTTCGCACGGACAGGCACAAGCGAATCCCGCTCTCGCAAGCCTGCTGCGCGTGCTGCTCAATGCCAAGTCGGAAGACCTCGGCGTCGCGCAGAAGCTGATCGCGACATCGTCCGAACTTGATGAGATAGCAGCCGGGAACTACGACTGCCAGCCCATGACGGGCTGGAGGCGAAAGGCGTTTGGCGAAGATGCACTCGGCCTTTGCAAGGGCAGGCTCGCCCTTCGTGCCAAGGGGACGTCGGTCGAAGTCTTCGAGATTTGAGCCGCGCCGCATGCAGCGACCCGCCCGTCAAGGCTGGACAGACCTGGAATTCAGCACTCCGTTGACCCGAATGCCCCGGACATCAGCGAGACGGGCAGCCGGGACGAATAGCGCGGCAGTGAGTACGCGTGACTGCTGCGTCGATTGGCGCTGTGTGTCCCGCGGCGGGACCGCACGGAAACTGTAGGACAGAACGCCATCTACCGGCTTGCCGTCCGGCGCGTCATTGACGAGTTCCGGCTTGAACCAGCCTTGGGTCGTGGGCAAAGCCGTCGCGAGAACGATGGCACCTCCCGTTACATCTTCAACGGCAAGCGACGTGATCTCGGCTACTCGGGGACGAATGTCTTCGTTCGAATGCTGAAGATCGTCTCCCGTAGAGTCCGAAAGAGGCTCAGATTGCGAGCCGCCGATGCTTGGGAGAGCGTCGCATCCGGACAAACCGGTTGCGATGAGGCCCATCAGGATCGATCTGCGCGATGTCATTGGCCTTGCCTTTGGGACATGTATCGATGGGTTGACAGCATTGCGCGATCTCCTTTCGACATGATTTTGCGTTTCGTTGGGTCTCCAGCGAGACTGCCCTCGATATCCAGCAGCGCCAATCCCGGAATTCACATCCCTTGGCGGACCGTCACAGCATGGCCGGAAGCCTTGCATGAAGTGAACCCGAGGTCGGCAGAACACGGACCTGCGTTCGTCGCAAGGGATGCATAGCACATGCGAAGGACACGGCAAGGCAGAAAACCACAAGCCCAAGGAAACAAGCTCCTTTCCCTCTCTGTTCGGGCAACTGCTGGCCCGACTGCACGGGTTTGAAAGGCGTCTGCCTCTGGACCTTCAACGGATCTCACCTTAATTGGAATTCCATGGCACAGGAAGAGTTCGAAGAAATCGTGGACGCCTTCGATTACCTCGACGAGTGGCAGGACCGGTATCGTCACGTCATCGAAATGGGCAAGGCGATGCCACCCTTGGACGATGCGCAGAAAATCCCGGCCACGAAGGTCGAGGGTTGCGCAAGCCAGGTATGGCTGGTGCCGAACGTCGAAGGCATGGGTGCCACCGCGATCTTCACATTCGAAGGCGAGAGCGATGCCGTGATCGTACGGGGGCTGATTGCGGTTCTGAAAGCCCTGTTTTCGGGGTTGAGCGTGCGCGAGATCCTGGACATCGACGCCCGTGCCGAACTCAATCGCCTCGGGCTTGAAGAGCACTTGACGTCGCAGCGCTCGAACGGTCTTCGTTCGATGGTGATGCGGATCCGGGAGCTTGCGAGCAGGGCTGGCGGAAAGTAGGGCACCCTCGGAATCCGAGTTCAGGAATGGCCGATGGCCATGTTGTTCAGAGGTGCATTCGTCCATTCATGTCCTGCATGGCTGCCATGCAAGACCGCATGACGATTGGACTTTCTGCCACATTGCGGGTATTGCGGCGCGAAGGCAGATGGAACCGCCATGAGTCTCAGAGACCTCAAGATCCCCGGCCAGCGCCACCCCGAAAAGGCGCATCGTCCGGACAGCGACCAACCGAGGAAGCCGGACTGGATTCGCGTCAAGGCACCGGTGGGTCGAGGCTATACGGACACCCGGAACATCATGCGCGAGCACGGACTCGTAACCGTTTGCGAGGAAGCGGGCTGCCCAAACGTGGGCGAGTGCTGGAGCCAAGGTCACGCCACGATGATGATCATGGGCAAGGTCTGCACGAGGGCCTGCACCTTCTGCAACGTCGCAACCGGAAAGCCACCGGAGGCGCTTGATGTCTTTGAGCCTGGTCGTGTTGCGGATGCCGTGCACAAACTCGGCCTCAAGCACGTAGTGGTTACATCAGTCGATCGCGACGATGTCGAGGATGGTGGAGCGGAACACTTTGCGCGCACCGTTCGCGCGATCCGGCGACGGTCTCCGGACACCACCATCGAGATTCTGACCCCGGACTTCCTGAAATGCGCCCCTTCCGCGCTCGAGGTCGTGGTCGATTCACGGCCTGACGTGTTCAACCACAATCTCGAGACGGTTCCTGGCCTCTATCCCGAGGTTCGGCCCGGCGCGCGGTATTTTCATTCCCTTAGGCTTCTGCAACGCGTGAAGGAGCTGGATCCTTCCATGTTCACCAAGTCGGGGATCATGGTGGGACTTGGTGAGGACCGACAATCCGTGCTTCAGGTCATGGACGACATGCGGGCGGCAGACGTGGACTTCCTGACGGTCGGGCAGTACCTGCAGCCGACGCGCAAGCATCACCGGGTCGACAGGTTCGTGACGCCCGAGGAGTTTGCCAGCTACGAGAAGGCCGCCTACGGCAAGGGATTCCTCATGGTGTCCGCGACGCCGCTTACGCGATCTTCCTATCATGCCGGCGATGACTTTGCCCGGCTGCGCAAAGCGAGACTGCGCATCGTTGGTCAAGGATAGGCCCTGCGTGATTCCGGACAAGGAAACGCGGCGTTTCCAGGGTCGGCAAGCAGAAGGTCAACGGTACATTCCAGACTTGTTGTCTTGATGTTTCCGCCAGATGTTGTTTTCTTGAACGATGGTCACCCGATGCCGGACTTTCGGGACAGAGTCCGGGAAGTGGAAGATGTCGAAACCCGGAATATCAGCAAATTGCAAACCGAATTCCCGCAGGAGGCCGGTGATCATTCAGGAACGGTTCTCGCCAACGTCAAATTCCACCAAGTCACCCTGAACTCATTGAGAACTATCCCAGATGCGCTTTGTCGTGTTGCTGCGGGTGGCGATGCCGTTGAAGCTCGGGGTCGTAGAGGATATGGGGCGGGCAGCATCTGAAGAGAGGTGAGCTTGAGGCGCGGCTCCGGTTCATGCCGGAGTTCTCCATCGCTTTGCTCACGCGATGCAGTTCGGTGACATCGTTGTGCATCCAGCCAAGCATGACCGGATGGTAAATATCGGATGCTTTAGGATCAAACATCACCTGGACGAATTCTTGGTCAAGGCGGGACGCATGACCGCATCTGACGAGGATGTAGAAGACGAAAATGTCGATGACGAAACTGCGACGCTGTCAGTGTCCCGGCAAGCCGAGGAAACGACGGCTGATTTTGTCATCCGCCGTGTCATGGAGCGCTTGAGTGGGCATCAATTTGAGGAATTCGTGGCTAACTTGCTCGAATGTATGGGTTACACCGCGCGTGTCACGCAGAAGTCCGGCGACGGAGGCGTTGACATCATCGCCCACCGGGATGCACTGGGATTCCAGCCACCGATCGTGAAAGTGCAGTGCAAGCGGACGACTTCGCAGGTCGCGGGCGCGGACGTCAACCAGTTGTTGGGCACATTGGGTGAAGGTGAATATGGGCTGTTCATATGTCTCGGATCCTTCGGTCGGGCCGCTGTCGAAATGGATGGAAACCGCTCGAGACTGCGTTTGTTGGACGGTGAAGACTTCGTCGGTATGGTGCTCGAAAATCACCCAAAACCTGTCGCCCCGGTATCGTTCGATTATCCCATTGAAGAATGTCCATGTGCCGGACATCGGAGCGTCGTGAATGCGCTGGTGCGAACGCGAGGCCGCTTGCTCAGAGATCGCTGCAAAGTTTGAGGTGCCATCGCCCAATTTCATGTCATCTGCGTGACGCTACGGGTGGAACTTTCAATTCGGCGATTTCCTCCGTTGTCGCCGTTCCCAAGTCTCTTGCGTTGCTGTTGTCCATCTGCGTCGGATGCTAGTGTACGCGCGAGCGTGCGACAGGAGGCGATGCCATGAATGATCAGACCTCGAAAGCAGCGAGTGAGGAGCACGGCGAGGACGAATACGCGCTCAACCGAAGTCTCGTGTCTCAGGTCCAGCTGGCCTTGGCGGCCGGGGCCGTGGATCGCCTCGCAGAGCTTTTCGATCCGCTGCATCCCGCGGATATCGCGGACTTGGTGGAACAGCTTGACGAGGGCCGGCGCCGCGAACTGCTGCTGCTGGCCGGTCGCCTGATCGACGGCGAGGTCCTTTCGGAAATCGACGAGGACATCCGCGAGGGCGTTATCGATTTCCTCCCCGACAAGCAGTTGGCGGATGCGGTTCGCGAACTCGAATCGGATGACGTGGTCGACATCCTGGAAGATCTTGGAGAGCCGCGGCAGGAGGCGATTCTCGACGCCCTGGACACTGGCGACCGGATCGCGGTTGAACAGTCGCTGTCCTGCCCGGAGGACTCCGCCGGTCGCCTCATGCAGCGTGAAGTGGTCACGGCTCCCGAACATTGGCTGGTCGGTGACGCCATCGACCACTTGCGCGCACGCGATGACCTGCCTGAACAGTTCTACCACATCATGCTTGTCGACCCGCGTCACAAGCCGGTCGCCTATGTGACTCTGGGGAGGGTCATGTCCTCGCGCCGCGACGTGCCTCTCTCCACGATCACCGAAGACAGTTTCCGGACGTTTCGCGTTGATGAGGACGAAGGTGACGTCGCCTACGCCTTCAACCAGTATCACCTGATCTCGGCTCCGGTTGTTGATGCGGCAGGTCGGCTTGCAGGCGTGATCACCATCGATGACGCCATGGCCGTGCTGGACGAGGAGCACGAGGAGGACGTGTTCCGTCTAGCGGGCGTGGGCGACGAAAGCCTGTCGACGTCAACCGTCACGATCGTCTGGCGCAGGTTTCCGTGGCTGGCAGTGAACCTTGTCACTTCGATCATCGCTTCGATCGTGATTGCGCAGTTCGAGGACGTCCTGCTGGCCGTCGTCGCGCTTGCGGTTCTCATGCCCATCGTGGCATCCATGGGCGGCAATGCCGCGACGCAGTCAATGACGGTGGCGGTTCGGGCCCTTGCAAAGCGTGACCTGACAAGCTCGAACGCGCTCAGGGTCATCTGGCGAGAGAGCGTGGCGGGGCTGCTGAACGGTGGGCTCTTCGCCGTGATCATGGGGGTCGTAGGCTACGCGTGGTTCGGCTCCCCATTGCTCGGTGTCGTCATCGGCGTCGCCATGATCGTGAACCTGGTCGTGGCCGGGTTTTCCGGCGTTCTCGTTCCTATTGCACTCGAAAGGGTGCGGGTCGACCCGGCACTCGCATCTGGAAGTTTTGTCACGACGGTCACCGACGTGGTCGGCTTTTTCACGTTCCTTGGCCTGGCTTCCTTGGTGCTCCTGTGAACGTCAAGGACCTGAAGGCCAACATGCGCAAGGCAGCATCGCGCCGTCGTGCAATGTCAGATCCAAGGGTTGCGGAAACCGCGTGCGAGCATCTGGTTGCAGCGGTTCGGGATGCAATCGGGTCCACGGTCTCGGGCTACTGGCCGATCCGCACCGAAATCGACCCCCGGCCAGCAATGCATGCACTTGCCGGGTCGTACGAGCTCTGCCTTCCCGTGGTGCAGGGCATGGATCAAGCTTTGAAGTTTCGCCGGTGGACGCCTGGCGTGAAAATGACTGAGGGCGCCTTTGGCGCTGCCATTCCGCGGGATCAGGTGGAACTTGTGCCGTCCATCCTGATCGTGCCGCTGCTTGCTTTCGACATCAGGGGCGGCCGTCTGGGCTATGGCGGTGGTCATTACGACAGGACTCTGGAGGCACTTCGTTCGCGTGACAAGGTGACCGCCATCGGGTTTGCCTACGACATCCAGGCATGTCGCGAAGTGCCGCGCGAACCGACCGACCAGCCTCTCGATTTCGTCATCACCGAGTCAGGGATCAGGCAGCCCGTGTGAAGCGCGGCCCACGATCATGACGGACTGCATGGCGGGCAACGATCGCGCAGGAGAACTTCCAGGATCGCATTGCAGCGCCATCTGTCAGCGGCGCACGCCCTGGCCTTTCTTTGCTTGAACCAGTTCCAGGAAGCGTGCCTTGATCTGCGAGAACAGGTTCGGAGGGATGAACCCGTAGGCGAACACGTTCGGTTGACCAGGCAGCGGGGACAGTCCGCCATTAGGCCTTCATCGATATTGTGCTCCGACACGATCACCCAGCTCGGCGCATCGTCAAGGCCCAAGGCATTCCTGACACGCGCCGGGACCTCGATGCCCACCGAATCGTCAGCGGGCGGTGTATGGGTGATCGGCAGCAGAACAGCGTAGCGCGGAAGAACGGCCGGATCGATCGTGGCTACCAAACAGGCATGACGTGTCTTGCCCTGGTCTTGTCCAGAAGCGGCATCACCCGTCCAGAGATAGTCGTAGCGGACGACGAGGCTCGGCTTCGGATCGGGAAGCGCCACGGTTCTTTCGTTACGTCAGGAGTTCATCAAGCGGCACGTGTTCCGCATCCATTTCGGCGCGCTCCACCGGGTGGATCACCACATCGGCAGCGTCTTCCGTGCGATGGCTCCGTTGTGCCGAAGCCCGAAGCCAGTCATGTTGTTCTGCAGACAGAAACACAAGCTCACGGCGACCGTCCCGGGTAATCTCCACCGGCTTGCGCTGCGCTTCATGTTGGAGCCGTCCGAACTCGCGCAGAAACTCGAACGCGTTCACTGTGGACATGGCAACCTCCCCAGGCACGCTGGGTCTACCTAAGCATGCGGATTTTCCGGAGAAGTGAAAGAGACAGGTGAGGGTGTCGGTCACCCAATATTCACGACGCGGTATTTCGCCAGTCGTGTTGAGTTTGCGGGCATGGCCAGAGCGACGTTGCAGGACCATTTTATTTTCGCCGCCGAGAGGCCGGCGTGACAGTGAGCGGGCATGGCCGAGGCGGTCCGAGCGGTCTTCGCACGGGTTTTGACGGTCGTTGCCTGCCGTCCTGAACTGTCTGAATTCGGTTTTCGGGGTTT
>JAJEAC010000121.1 GCA_022824315.1 Silicimonas sp. | reverse complement strand
AGCGACCGACACGCTGGATGTCCAGGGCGTTGCCGGACATGCCAGCTACCCGGATGTCTTGCAGCGCGCCGGCGCGAGAGACGCTGACATGATCATTGCGGCCACGCATTCCGACGAGGTGAACATGGTTACCTGTCAGGTGGCCCATTCAATTTTCAACGTGCGGCGCAAGATCGCGCGCCTCCGGGCGCAAAGCTATCACGCGGAGATCTATTCCGACCTGTTTCGCAAGGATCACATGCCGATCGATGTGGTCATAAGCCCGGAGCGCGAGGTTGCGGAGGCAGCCCTGAGACGCCTGAACGTGCCGGCGGCGTTCGACACGGGCGTGTTTCTTGGAGGAACGGCCCAGTTGCTGGGCATCCAGCTAGGCGAGGACTGCCCGGTTCTGGACACGCCGCTCCGGCAGCTGACAGACCTGTTTTCGACCTTGAGGGCTCTTGTCGTTGCAGTCAGGCGAAACGGCAGGCTCTTCGCGCCAAGTCCCGGCGACCAGCTCTTCGCCGGCGACCAGGTCCATGTCATGACGCACTTCGAGGACATCGGACGCATCCTTGGAATTTTCGGCAAGAAGGTACAGCGACAGGAGCACGTCGTGATCCTTGGCGGTGGGAATGTCGGATTGGCCGTCGCAGAGGCGCTTGAACGACGCGCCGAGCGTCGGCACGTACGCGTCATCGAAAAAGACCTGGCACATGCTGAAAGCGCTGCCGATGCACTGGAACGCACCATCGTTCTGCACGGAGACGGAATGAACTCGGACCTTCTGACGGAGGCCGGGATCGAACGCGCCGACGCGATTCTCACAGTGACCGACGACGACAATACCAATCTTCTCGCTTCGGTTCGGGCGAAGCAGGCCGGGTGTCCGTTTGCCATCGCTCTCGTCAATGATCCGACGCTGATCCCGTTGATGGATCCTTTGTCGATTGATGCCTACATCAATCCCCGCGCTACGACCGTAAGCTCGATCCTGCGCCATGTTCGCCATGGTGGCCAGGTCAGGAGCGTCTATTCCATCGGGGATGCGGAAGCCGAGGTGATCGAGGCGCCGATCCATTCGACATCGTCGCTTTCGGGCAGGCAAATCCGCGATATCGAGTTCCCGGATGGAGTGATCGTGGGAGCCGTGGAGAAGGGCGGCAGGATGGAGAAGCCGACCGGCTCGACGCGCATTGATGAAGGCGATGTGATCGTGGTCTTCGCGCTTGCAGGCGACGTGCCTGAGGTTGAGCGCCTGTTCCAGGTCTCGATCGACTTTTTCTGATGCTCAGGCTTGGCGATGCGCCGTTTATCGTGAGCCTGATGGGGCTTGCCGGACTTTCCATGTTGTTGCCTGCGGCACATGCTTTGGCCATCGACGATCACCCCACGTCAAGAGCGTTCTTCTATGCCGCTCTTCTGTCTGGCCTTTTGTTCCTGATGGTGGCCTTGGCGATCAGCGGCATGCGGATCAGGAGTCTCGGACGCAGCCACCTGATTTCCATCGTTGGCTGCATGGTACTGCTTCCCGTCATGTTGGCCGTGCCGGTTGCCGAGGCCGTGCCTGGAACCACGTTTGTCGATGCGTATGTCGAGATGGTTTCCAGCATCACAACGACCGGTCTGACCATTCTGAATCCGGACACGCTTCCACCCTCGGCTCATCTCTGGCGGGCGCAGGTCGGATGGATGGGGGGATTTTTCATCTGGGTCGTCGCGATCGCGATCCTTGCCCCCTTGAGCCTTGGCGGGTTTGAAGTCACGTCTGGCACCGAAATCGGACAGCAAGGTCAGCCGACCAGTCTGTCGGTCAATCCGTCCACGCGACTGCGGCGCTATGCATTGCGGCTTTTTCCGGTCTACGGTGGTCTGACGCTGGTACTCTGGCTGTCGCTGTATCTCGCGGGCGACAACGCGTTTGTGGCACTTTGCCACGCGATGTCCACCATTGCGACATCGGGAATCTCTCCGGTCGGTGGCATGGAGGGAAGTGAGGCCGGTCTACTGGGCGAATTCGCCATTCTCGTATTTCTTGTTTTTGCTCTATCGCGCTTGACGTTTGCACGCGAGGAGCGGCCACGTGGCTGGCGAAGCCTATTGGTTGATCCTGAATTGCGGCTCGGACTCGTTCTCGTACTTGTGGCTGTCGCATTGCTGCTCTTGTGGAATTGGATCGCGAGCTTCGAGACAGAATCCGGGATGTCCCTGTCCGATGGCTTGCGCAAGCTCTGGGGCGCGTTTTTTACAGTTGCCTCGTTCCTGACAACAACGGGATTTGTTGCGGAGGAGTGGAACGTGACCTGGGAGTGGTCAGAGCTCAGTACACCGGGCGTATTGCTCCTCGGTCTGGCGTTGCTGGGGGGTGGCGTGGCCACCACCGCAGGCGGCGTGAAGCTCTTGCGGGTCTATGCGCTCTATCAACATGGCGTACGCGAGATGGAGAAGTTGGTTCAACCTTCCTCGATAGGAGGGTCGGGTCGGCAGGGGCGCCGATTCAGGCGACAAGGTGCATATGCCGCTTGGGTGTTCTGCATGCTCTTTGCCCTTTCCTGCTCCGTGGTAATGACCGGGTTTTCCTTGATCGGAGGGCTGGATCTGGAGGAATCCCTCATATTGACGATTGCAGCATTCTCGACGACGGGTCCGCTGATCGAGATTGCTGGCAGCGTACCCATGGATCTGGCGAGTCTCGGCAATGCTGCGCTGGGCCTTCTTTGTGCGGCGATGGTACTGGGTCGACTGGAAACGCTTGCCTTGATCGCGCTCCTGAACCCGGATTTCTGGCGATAGGCGTTCGCCGAAGAATCAAGAATTGACGATCGGGAGGCCCGTGAAGGTGACGGTCACGCCAATCGGACCATGGGCTTGCCGCAATTTCACGCCATCAATGCAGTTCATTGAATTTCCCTTGATCCCACGTCGAGATTCTTGATGAACCGGAGTGCGCTCGTTGAAGCGGAAGGTCCGGCGATATCCACGGCAGGCCGTCGACCAGGCAGCGCAGGTCTTCGCGTCGGACGAGGAGCCCCATTACGGAAGGCCCGGAGATGCACTTCGCGCCGTGATCGACTTGCTGATGGACGAAAGGGAACGCTGCCGCTCGGGGGATCGCGGTTCCGGAGACGCAAGCCCGTTTCGGGCGAACGCGATGGATGCAGCTTGCCCGCCCGAAACGGTTCGAACCCCGGACAAGCCCGGCCCGGCCATCAGTTTTCAAACGTCGCTTCACGGCCCCCTTGCGACCGGCAACGAACGTCAAGCCGTTCGCGTTGCTTCGACCGCATGCCCGTCAGGAGTCCGCAAAGCGCCCGACGACGAGGGCGACGAGAATCCTCTGCCGAAGCCGCATGTGACTTGAACGCGGCTGAAACTCAAAGTGTCAGCGCTTTCGCGTCACTACGTCACCTCTACAACCTCCGAGATCAAATCTGTCCCAGCGCGAGAGTCCCGTTGTCAACGAGTCCTCCTGCAATTGCGAGAACCGCTGGGCAAATGAGCCCGCGCGGGGCATATCAATCGAATACACTGTGTTGACAGTTAGGAGAGGATCGAGATCTTCATGAGCGAGTCCGGGTTCTCAACACCGTCATCAGTAAACAGCGAAGCGCTCTAGCCAGGGGGAGAGGTTTTGCACAGCACGCTTTTCAACACCGCCAAATCGTTTGGAGCGTAATTTGGTAATTCGTCGGATTCGACCGAGCTTGACGAATCGCCTACCTCACTCCACGAACAGGCAGCCATAACTTGCTGGGGACGAATTAAGTCCCAATTGGTGGATTGAGCGTCGAATTGCTCGGCGGCACTGAACACACCGGAGGAAACGTGAGCCCGGAGTTCTCAGTTGGCTAAACCGAAATTGGAACCGTACGAAGTCGCGTTAATCTTAAGGTTAGTGACGCTCGCAGAGCGGCCCTTACCTTAAGATTTTCTTTGGCTGACACATCAACATTGACAGTTCTGATCAAATTGGGAAACTACATTGCGGATATCTCGTCGCCGCACCGATTTCCCTAGCGGCAACCTGTCTCCTTAG
>JAJEAC010000088.1 GCA_022824315.1 Silicimonas sp. | reverse complement strand
AGAAGGAAGCGATATGCGCAACGAGGCGGCGGACGCCGAACCGGCCGGAAGGATCGTCCTCTTCCAGAAGCTTGACGATTCCTCCCGGAAGTTCGACGACATGTCCAACTGGCGGGCATCCTGGCCGCGTGACACGGTCCGATGTGGCAGCCACCACATGGACTGCCTCTCCGCGCAATGCGCGTTCCAGTACGGCGACAAAGCCTCGTCGCCTGAAATCGACTCCGGATCCACCGTCACGGACAGCACGCCCGTCCCGAGGCCGTCGAAGCGGCGTTCGCCTTCGGGGGACGGGCGAGGATTCGCGTCTCGCGCCTCAGACCCGGCAACGGCGGCCGGTGCCGGGTCCGAGGGGAACCCGGGCCCTGCAAGGCCCTCCGGGCATCCGCTCATGTCGTTCATGGCGTCCTCCTTGCATCTGGTGCGGCATGGATTGCGTCGTGGCCTTCACGCGTCCTGACAGACGCGTCGCTGCCATCCACGTGACGAAGCCTGCGCGATGTTCCCGGATTGTTCAAGCCTGGATGTTGCGTTGGTTGCTCGATCATGGGGCAGGATCGTGTTGCCAAAATCAGGTGCACCTCTATTCTGCACATGAAATGGGAGGCGCGTGGCATGAACGTCCAGAGGAGGCCGACGGACAGATCGCAGTGCAAGGCGACCTACCAGGACGTGCTCGACTCGTCGCCCAACATGGTGGCCGAAGTGCTCGCGGGCACGCTCCACGCCCACCCGAGACCGGCCATGCGCCATGCCTGGGCGAGTTCACGTCTTGGCGGACGATTGGACGGACCGTTTGGTCCCGAAGGCGACGACCCCGGCGGGTGGTGGATTGTAGACGAACCGGAATTGCATATGGGCGAAGACATCGTGGTGCCGGATTTCGCCGGATGGAGGCCCGAGACGATGCCCGAGTACCCGGATGCAGCCTATTGCACCATCGCGCCCGACTGGGCCTGCAAGGCGCTCTCGCCCTCGACCCTTCGAATCGATCTGAACGAGAAACGGACGATCTACGCACGCGAAGGCGTTTCCCATCTCTGGTTTGTGGATCCGGATGCGAGGACGCTGGGGAGCTTCGCGCTTCGCGATGGCCAGTGGGCGCTTCTGGCCACGCTGGCGGATGATGCGCCGGTCGCGTTGGCACCCCACGATGCCATCAGTTTCCCGCTGGACGCACTCTGGCCTGCAGGAGCAACCGCGGATGACGACGCGCAGAATAGTGCGTCGACCAAGGCGACGGGACGCAACAGGACACGCCAAGACCGAAGTCGTGCGGGGCATCCTCACCGCCAGGCCCCGGGAGAATCGTCAGCAGACATGCCGAGTCGGGCATTGCCGTGTCGTCCAGAAATGCAACAGGTGCGGATACAACCTCGCATCGTTCCAACAAGGAGGATAGCTGCAATGCATGGAACACAAGGCTCCCGACCTTTCCCTCGCCTGAAGGAAAGGGTGGTTTGCGAGGCACATAGATGAGTCTTGCATTCGTATTCCCCGGTCAAGGGGCGCAGACGATCGGCATGGGTCGCGACCTTGCCGAGGCGTGCTCGGCGGCCAAGGCCGTGTTCGAGGAAGTCGACGAGGCGCTTGGGGAGAAGCTCTCGGCACTTGTCTGGGAAGGTGACGCCGAAGTCCTGAAGTTGACCGAAAATGCGCAGCCTGCGCTGATGGCGACCTCGATGGCGGTCGTCCGGGCCTTGGAAGCAGAAGGCATAGACGTCACCGTCGCGGACTATGTGGCCGGGCATTCGCTCGGCGAGTACTCGGCCCTTTGTGCGGCCGGGGCGATCACGTTGGCGGATGCAACCCGGCTCCTGAGGTTGAGAGGCAAGGCAATGCAGGCGGCCGTTCCCGTTGGCGAAGGTGCCATGGCGGCGATTCTTGGCCCCGATTGCGATGTCGTGGCGGAGGTCGCGGAACGTGCGGCGCAAGGTGGCGTTTGCCAGGTCGCCAATGAGAACGACCCGATGCAGAACGTGATTTCGGGCAGCAAGGAGGCTGTGGAACGCGCAGTGGAACTGGCCAAGGAGGCCGGTGCCAAGCGGGCAGTGATGCTGCCCGTGTCTGCGCCATTCCATTGCTCGCTCATGACTCCGGCTGCTGCCACGATGGCGCAAGCCCTTGGCGAAGTCGAGATTGCCCAACCAAAGGTCCCGGTCGTGGCAAACGTGCTCGCGGCGGAAGTAACGGACCCCTCCATCATTCGTTCGTTGCTCGTCGACCAGGTGGCAGGCCGGGTCAGGTGGCGTGCAAGCGTCGAATGGATGGCAGGGCATGGAGTGACGGAATTCTGGGAGCTTGGCGCAGGCAAGGCCCTTGGTGGCATGATCCGGCGAACCGTCAGGGATGCAACAACTCGTGCCGTAGGGACGGCTAGCGAAGTGGCCGTGGCGGCGGCTTCGCGGTAGGATGCCCGCCAGGACACGCAACTACCAAGGAAGATGACATGTTTGATTTGAACGGCCACACGGCGCTTGTCACGGGGGCTTCAGGCGGAATCGGGAACGCAATCGCACGTGCGCTTCATTCAGCAGGTGCCGCCGTGGCGCTTTCCGGCACTCGCGTCGAGCCCCTTGAGGGCCTAGGAGAGGAACTGGGCGACCGGGCTCACGTCTTGACTTGCGACTTGTCTGATGCCGATGCGGTTGCAGAATTGCCGAAACAGGCGGCAGATGCCATGGGCGCAGTCGACATTCTCGTCAACAATGCGGGAATCACGCGCGACAACCTGTTCATGCGCATGTCCGAGGAGGACTGGGATGTCGTGCTGAGGGTCAACCTGAAGAGTGCAATGGCGCTGTCGAAGGCGGTTCTGCGCGGGATGATGAAGGCGCGGTGGGGTCGGATCGTGAACGTCACTTCGGTGGTCGGCGCAACAGGCAATCCCGGTCAGGCGAATTACGCGGCGTCGAAGGCCGGACTCGTCGGCATGTCCAAGAGCCTCGCGTACGAAATCGCTGGCCGCGGGGTCACGGTCAATTGCGTGTCTCCCGGTTTCATTTCCACCGCGATGACCGACAAGCTCACCGAAGACCAGAAATCCGCAATTCTGGCTCAGGTGCCGGCCGGTCGCATGGGGAAGGCTGACGAAGTGGCAGCTGCGGTTCTATACCTGGCAAGCCCGGAGGCAAGCTACGTGACGGGAGCTACGCTGCATATCAACGGCGGAATGGCCATGTTGTAAGGCAGGGACGACGTGTCGCCGGTGGTGTATCGGTTCGGGAATTCCTTCTTTTGCCTCCTGCGGGTGCCGGGACCGCTTGGGATGCAGCACCCGAGCCTTGATCAGATCCACGGTGCATTCCGTTTCGTGCCACGTGTCCGAAGCATCGGCTGCCGGATGTGAAGTCAACTTCCAACTCGACCGGGCCGCGAACCGGCTGAATCCCGGGAACGGCTCAGCCGACACGGGTATCGCGGCGGCGGTGCAGGCAAACTTCAACCTGAGGAATCTGCTTTGGTCCTTGCCAGTTGGCCCCGCGCGGCTTCCCGAAACGCCTTTCGGAAACTGCGCCCCACCGGAACTATCTGGTTCGAGTCCAAAATCAGCTCCGGGCCGCTCGCACCTCTTCTTGTCTGCACCACGTGAGAAAGGTTGATCCACCAAGAGCGATGCACCTGGAGCCCGTTGAGCGGCTTCAATTCCTCAATCGCATCGCCCAGCCGCATCAGCACCAAGGCTGACCCCTTGGGCGTGGTGATCTTGACGTAATGGTCCTGCGCCCGGACCGAGATGATGTCGTGCCCAAGATGATGCGGCAGCTTACTCTGCAAAAGGGTAGAGGAGAACACGTGGATCTTCTCATTGACGGCAGGCCCGGGCGCTGCATCCGTGCGCCCTCGGTCTCGGAATTCGATCAGCGCATTGACGATCAGGGTCACCGCGACAACCGACAGCGCAACATGCGAAATCAATGTCGCGAGGCTGTATGTCTTCAACCATCCCGGCGCAAAGCCCGTAACCAGCCCCTCCGCCAGATAGACTGTCGCGACGACCGGCAAGACTCCTGCGATACCTGCGAGCGTCGCCACAAGGCTCCAGTGCAGGGCACGGGACATTGCGAGCCCGTGAGCGCAGACGGACAGAAACGTCATGAGAACCGTCGACAGGGACAACGTCGTGCCCCAGTACACTACGCGTTCGGGAAGGCTGAACCGTTCCAGCGTATGATACGGTCCCGCCATCGACGCGAGCAAAATCACCGTGCCAAGCACGATCCAGAAGAACGGGCTGCTCACGTTCTCCCGCAGTTGACGAAGCGTCGACTGCATGGGGGTGCTGTTCGCGGAATTTCTCGCGTCAGATACGCAACTTGTCTCGGCACGGGACATCGCGCCGAATATACGCGGTGACAGTGAATTCTCAAGTTTCAGGCCCGCATATGCCGCAGGTGCACTCCAATGTGCTCCAATGTCCAAATTCGCGCCTGCGGATCGGCCAAGCGCTTTGGCACCGTCCGTGCCGTGTCACGCATCGACCTCGATGTCGCCCCTGGCGAAGCGCTCGGATTGTTGTGCTCCAACTGATGCCGATCGCTTCGATGCGGTATGGCAGGTGTAGCGAGCGGCGCATCCAGAAGGCCCGCTGGCCTTGCCATGTGAAGAAGTTTGGCAGCAACCAGCTGAAAAATCCACTGGAGTTCAGGTGCGTCCCTGACTTGCGGGTAAGGAACTGGCTGGTTTCCACCCCAAACGAAATTGCTGTCACATAGGCTTGCAATTGACGCGACAGATTGATAGCAATTTGCTATCGCATTTGGAGGCGAGGGGATGGCGACGATCAATGTGCGGCAACTCGATGACGACGTGGTAAACCGTCTCAAGTGGCGCGCCTCCTTGAACAATCGTTCTTTGGAGGGTGAGGTACGCAATATTCTCGAGCGCTTCGCAGACGACGACATGACGACGAAGAGGACAGCGTTCCTCGCGGCGTCAGATCTACTGCGGCAGAAGACCAAGGGTCGCAAGCAAACCCCGGCGGAAGTGCTGATTCGGGAGGATCGTAACCGCGGTCATCGCGAAGACCGCTGATGCGTTTCGTGGTCGATGCCAGCGTGGCGGTCAAGTGGCTTGTGGACGAGTCCGGTTCAGGTGCTGCGCAGGAATTGATTGCGGGCGGGGCAGACCTCCATGCACCGCGCTTGATGGCTTCCGAGATTGCCAATGCGCTCTGGCGCAAGGCGCGGCTGAACCAGATCGAACGCGCTGACGCAGTCGCCGCCTTGGCTTGGGTGCCCGAAATGCCGGTGCGCTGGAACGATGATGAGACCGTCAGCGCAGACGCGGTTCGTCTTGCGCTTGCCCTCGATCACCCGGTTTATGACTGCATTTATCTCGCGCTCGCACATCGAATCGGTGCGGTCATGTTGACTGCGGACGATCGATTCGTGAGCGTCTTGGCCCAGACCGAGCACGGCGAGTCTGCCCTGACACTGACTGAGTACGAAAGGAGGCGGTGACAGGCACAGGATTGAACGGCTCACTGCCCGGCGAGTGTGGAAGCACAACGGATTTGCACTCGTAAGTCATGTCATCTTGGAGGAGAAACTTCAGGATGATGCGGGCCCCGTCCTTCCCCAAAGACCGGGCGTGGCCTCTTCCGCTGCCTGACGAGGCTCGGACCGCCTGGATGGCAAGGATCAGGCCGCCCCTGCCACGCGACGGAACGCCCGAAATCGAGCCGCAATTGTCCGGCCGCATCCGGAAACGCGGATCGAACGATCGCGGCACAAGATCGAACACTCACGACGCAAAGGGGAGGGGGTGAAGGCCCGGATCTTCTCATTGGCTGCAGGCCCGGGCGGCGAATCTGCGCGCCCTCGGTCTCGGAATTCGATCAGCGCATTGACGATCAGGGTCACCGCGACAACCGACAGCGCAACATGCGAAATCAATGTCGCGAGGCCGTACATCTTCAACCATCCCGGCGCAAACCCTGTAACCAGCCCCTCCGCCGGATAGACTGTCGCGACGACCGGCAAGACCCCTGCGATGCCTGCGAGCGTCGCCACAGGGCGCCAGTGCAGGGCACGGGTCATTGCAAGCCCGTGAGCGCAGACGGACAGAAACGTCATGAGAACCGTCGACAGGGATAGAGTCGTGCCTCAGTACACCACGTGTTCGGGAAGGCTGAACCGTTCCAGCGTATGGTACGGTCCCGCCAGCGACGCGAGCAAAATCACCGTGCCAGGCACGATCCGGAAGAACGGGCTGCTCACATTCAGGACTTTCCCACGCTTCGGCTGAACTTTCGTGAGGCTGGCGAACGGATGCCGAATTTGCATGTTCTGGTCGGATTCCGTGGCTGCGGAGCCGCCCGCGCGCCGAAGCGGGAACCGTTTCCGGCCCCGGATGATTCGTT
>JAJEAC010000094.1 GCA_022824315.1 Silicimonas sp. | reverse complement strand
CCTGAGGAACGAGATGAGGATCGCCCACATATTCATCAGGGACGATCTTTCCGGAGAGGAGGAAAGGGCTTGCATATACGAGGAACTGGTGCAGACGATGGGCCTTCTGCACGACGCGCCGGGATCGGCACACTTCACGTTCGACAACATGGTTGCGCCAAAGCCCGACCCGCTGGACTGGAAGCTTCTCGCGGCACTGTATGCAGATGACATTGCTCCGGGCATCGACGTCGAGAAGGTTCTGAGAAAGTACGTCGAGCTTGACTGATCACGTTAGCCTCCCGGAACTTTCCGGAGACCTCGTTGCGTCTTGACGGGTCGGCATGAGCGGTGGATTGCGTCCGCGCGTTGGCTCTACAACGCCGCACTCAAGATGTGCCAATGAGGCTAAAATCTGGATTGAACCATGATATTATCATTGGCACGACCTTCGACAGGATGGGGATCCGTGCAGGAATGCTGACTCATCTTTGGAACGGATAGAGATTCATTTCGGCGACTTGACCATCGCCATGCCGTCCCATTATTACCATGAGGATTCTCGGCGAGACAGCGAGGGCGGGAAGACGCTCTCATTAGTTCATCCGAAAGGTGCTCAACTATGAAGGAAAATTCGGACACGGAGTACCGAGGGACCCATGCTTGGTCAATTCTCCTTGCCGCAGTTCTATTTCTGCTAGGCGAAAAATCACTGGTGATCGCGAAAATCGGATTGCGGATATACGACGGACGCACATCTACAGACTCCGCCGCCTTTGAAATGGCGCTTGTCGGTCTCGCCGTCGGAACCGCCGCCGTCATTGTTCTGTCAGTTATCTTCCGCCGGATCGTCAAACATGACGCAATCGCCATCGTCACTGGCCTCGTCATCGCCACGCTTGCAGCCTTATTGAACATTGCCGAGACCGCCTTCCTCAATCCGCTCGTGGGTCATCCTCATATGGCAAGTCGCGCGATGTACTTCTACATTATATGGTTCACTCTATTGCCTTTCCCCTTTTTCGTGAGCATGGTAACAAACGACTCAGTTGAAGGTCGGCCACTAAAATTGCTTGCTACGATTGCACTCGCATTTGTTCTCCCTACTGTCGTTGGAGCAATGTTTCGCAGGATTTCTGGTTTGCTTCTTTTTGAAGTGTTTCCCAACCCGAATGCATCAAGCCCAGAACTAGCATTTGACAGGCTACAATATGAATCTGATGTATTGATCATGTTGGGCGCCACTTGGATCGCCGCTGCCATTCTCCCCCGAGCTGGCGTTTTTTGGCGTACAGGCTACGCTATTTTATCTCCGTCATTTGGCTATGCCTATGGCGTGATTTTGACGGATGGAGATATTGGTCGCTGCCTTGCCTATGCTGCACTATCGGGTGCAGCGATCATGCCGTGCCTTTTGCTTTGGCCAAGCAGAGATTGGCCCGATTCGAAAAGGGTGTTTGCCATTGTCCTTCTCACTGCAGCGACCTGCGCGCTTGCAATGTTTTTCGGTTTTGCAATTGCGTTGCCATTAACCACCTCCGAGAAAATTGTTCTTTCTCTCATGCAAGGCGTTGCTGGCATTCTCTTGACAACATCTGCGCTCACCGCCTTCGCATTGTCCAGTCGCCACATGAACTGGGATCCGCTCTCGGACGGTGATGGCAGGTCCGTGAGTTGTAGAACTAAGCGTATTTCAAAATCTGAAAGCTGCTGATTTCTGGAAAGCGCTCGCAAACTATGGTTTTTCTGTATCAATCTGCCATTCTAATTTCCCTACCATTGCGCCAGTGGTAAGCTTATTGCAAACATTCGGTCATCCTTGACCGCTTACGACAGCTAAGGCGTCACCTCGTGGTCCACACCAAAGGACAAACGGCGTGAAGGTGATTTACTGCATCTAAGCTATGGGACACTTATGGCCGCCGGGCTACGAGCTTCGACACACATTCCGAAGCAATTCGTCCATGTTCATCAATAACGATGATTTCCATCTTGATGTCGTCGACAAGAGCTATCCGGCCACCCCCAGAGTTTTCTACAACGGAATTTTTTCCTGCATTGCCTCACTGTGACAAGTCTTGAACTGATCGTGTGGCGATTCGAGAGGAATCGATGCGAACATTCGTGATTGTTCGACCGGGCCGCAGATTTCCATGCGTGGTTCCGCCTGGATCGCCTCTACCTGTTCTTCCACGACCTTTTTTTGCGTCTTGTGCAATGTCCTGGCCGCGTGCCGGCCAACGGCCCAGCATTCGCTGGCCTTTCCGGCCTCCCTGCACCAAGGTCCTCTTCGTCCCGTAATCGCGTCGCAATCGCTTGATTTCGAAGGTCTGTCCTTCGTTGTCTGGTCCTGGCGCCCGTGCCGCCGATCCGCCGCCGGCCGTCAGCGAGCGTTCTGCCGGCCCGCCGAGAATCGGAACGGTGCGCAATGCCGAACTCAGATACGGCAGGCATTTCCTCCCTTTCCCCGACCGACGTCACCACGCCGATCTTGAGCCTCACTGCCGGGCGGACCGCCTTCGCCTTGCAGACGCCGTCGTCCCGCCATGCGCCGCGAAGAGGCCGGGCGTGGCCGGGATGGGGTCGGCGGCCGGGATGTCCGGGGAGGGTCTTCCGGTCGCCGCTTCCGATCACGACAGAATGGAGACGGCATCATGACGACGGCAACCGCGGTTCCCGGCAACACGGCGAACACCTTTCTCACCCATCTCTTCGGATCCGGACTTTCGGACGACCGGTACGTGGTGGAAAAGTTCAAGGCCCTGCTCAACGGCGACATTCGCCGCTGCCCGGACGATCCGCCCGCCAGGGGCGGGAAACGGCGCAGGACGGGCTTTCCGACCGCCACGCTGAAGGCGGTCAGGGAGATGCGTCCGGCGCGCACCGAGATCATCATCTGCACCGGGATCAGGACCCGAGGCGGGGTGCAGATCTGGGGTGACCTCGCCTGCGGATTTCGGGTCGACCGCCGCCAGCGCGGCTGACCTGCGCCCTCGGGGACGTCCGGCCGGCCCGACGACGGCTGCCGGGCGGTCCGCGTCACATTTCCAGCATCCAGCATCGGGCAAGGAGATCGTCCCATGTGCGACCAGGACGACACGGAAGTCAGGCGCGCGCGCGAACGGGCGCGCTGGCATCGCCGGGCCGAGGAAAGGCGCGCAAGCGGCCGTTGCCTGGCTTGCGGCAAGCGCCCTCCCGTTCCGGGCAGGACCCGGTGCGAGCCATGCGCGTCCAAGGCGCGGGAGGCGGATCGGGAACGCCACCGTCGCCGGATCGAGGCGCGGATCGCCCGGGGCCTCTGCCCGAGGTGCGGCAAGACGGAACCCGACCCCGGGCTCACGCTCTGCGATCCCTGCAACGAGAAGCGGAACCGGGCCGGCCGGGCAAGGGACGCCAGGCTGCGTGCCGAGGGCAGGCCGCGCAGGGATCCGGACAATGCGAAGGCGTATGAACGCGAGCGAAGCCGCCGCCTCTACATCGAGCGGAAGGCCGAGGGCACTTGCACCAAGTGCGGAAGCGCTCCGCCTGCGGAGGGCCGGTCGATGTGCGAGCCTTGCCGCGAGGACAGGCGCGCGGCCAAGAAGGCCCGCCACAGGCAGCGGCGCGAGGCCGGCCTTTGCGTCCGGTGCTCGGTGCCCGTCCCCGGGGGCAAGGCGCATTGCGATGCCTGCGCCGCCGAGAGGAACAAGCGTCGGCGTCGCGACAAGGAGGCGAAGCGGGCCTCGGATCGCAGGCGCTACGAATTCCGACGCGCCCGGGGCGATTGCACGAGATGCGGGAAGCCGGCAAACGGGGCCGCCGAGTGCCAGGCCTGCCGCGACGCCGCCCGGGCACGCTACCACTCCCGCCGCGCTGCCGGGCAATGCGTGGCGTGTTGCGCGCCCACCTTCGACGGCGCGGCCATGTGCGCCCCGTGTTCCGTCGCCAGGGCGGAGCGCCGCAACCGCGAGGCCGAATATGCCGCGCGGCGCCGGCGGTATGCCGACCGGAGGGCCAATCACAAATGCGTGGACTGCTCGGCGCCCTCGGCGGGGGCCGCGCGCTGCGAGGCTTGCGCTCGCCGGCACGCCGAAGGCTCGGGCGCGTATCGCGGCATCCCGGTCTGGGATCCGACCTGGACGGTGGTCGAGCTGGCCACCGGCCAAGAGCACGGGCCGTTCGACAGCGAGGCCGACGTCGCGCTCTGCCTGGCCTTCGAGAGGCTGTCGCGCGACGAGGTGGAGATCCTCTCGGACGTCTCGCCAATGGCGCTCCTGACGGCCCATCCCTGGGAGTAGGCGGATGCGGGCGCGCGGCCCTGCCGTCCCGGCGCCGTCGCCGCTGCCGGCCGTGCGGAGGCGCAGGGCAACGTCGGTCCGGGCGAGCGCCCGCGACGGTCGGACGCCGTCCGGTGGACGTGTCCGTGCCCGGTTTCGTCTGCGGCACCGGGGCTGACGCCTGCGCGCCGCTCCCGCCTCTCCAGCGGGATCACGGTCGGGGTCGGCGTCGACAAACGGCGATCCGCTCTCCGGATCTGTCGTCGGCGCTTCCCGGCGCCGCATCGCGGGCTCCGGGCCGACGATGCCGTCGCGGCCGGATCAGCCGATGACGGACCCGACGGTCCCAGGGCACCCGGCCTGGTCGCCGTCCCCGGCGGGGCGGAGTGGGAGGGGGGCTTGGAGAGGGTGAACGGAAGGGGTTCGGGAGAGCGTCCCGGTCCCGGCCGTTCGCAACCATCGTCATCAACAGGACCCATGAAGGAGACTCACCATGGCTTTCGGACTCAACCGCGCCGAACTGATCGGACGCCTCGGCGCCGACGTCACCGTCAACCAGCTCGC
>JAJEAC010000134.1 GCA_022824315.1 Silicimonas sp. | reverse complement strand
GCTTGCCGACTGGGTGTCGAAACCAACAACGCTCTTTGGGAAGTCTGGACAGTTCATACTGCTGCGCGGAATTCACCACATCAAGCTTGTCATCTCCGACGGTCGACTCGAAGCGGCAAAGGCCTATGTATTCATGGTCCTCTCCGCAGCGGTTTCCACGTAGTCTCCGTGCAGCAGGACATTGACGACCTTTCGCCGCGGTTCGGACCGGACTTCTTGCCGACCAGGCAGGTGCATGTTGTCATCGGCCGATTTGGCTTTCGGGCGGCCGGGCCGCAGCAGCGGGCAGTGCTTCATCGCCATTTGCCGTGTTGGCCTCGGGATCAGTCGACAGGCAGAAGATTCTGCGGGGGTCGGCTTGAGAAGGACGGGCACAAGCGGTTGAACGAGAATCCACGAGGTGCAGGGGCAACCCGGAACGGCCCGTCACTTCCGGGAAGCAACACCTGGAGGTGCGCGCCGGCTTCAGCTTGGTGCAACCGCCCAGCGGGTGCCAAGGTCACGCAAACCAGCCGCGATCAATTCACGCAAGACATCCTCGTCGACAGCGTCGAGTCTGTTGACGTACAGGCACGATCGTCCTGTCCTGTGTTTTCCGAGCCGTTGCAGAATGTCTCCGAAGTCGGCGTAGCCGGGCATGATGTAGATCGTCAGGCTGGTCTTGCGCGGACTGAAGCCCGTGGCCAGGAAGTCACCCTCGCGGCCTGACTTGTAGACGTAGTGATAGGATCCGTAGCCGACAATGCTGGCACCCCACATGACCGGCTCAAAGCCCGTGACCTCACGGAAAATCTCGTTGAGCCGCACAGCGTCAACCCTGCGCCTCTCAGGCTCGACGGCGTTCAGGAATGCCTTGACGTCCGCATCGTTGGGTTTTGTCTTGTTTTCGGACATTCCCGTGTCCAATTTGCGGATTCGCTTGTCGCGGCAATTGGAAAGACACAAGACCCTCGCCTTTGGTCACAGGCGAGGGCCGTTCTTTCCAAGCATGCATTCAGACGCAGACCAATCCGAACAATGGCGGCCGGTCACCAAATGCCGACTCTACCAGCAGCAGCAAAGTCCAGCGGAAATGGCTTCGAGCTGCTCTTCGGTGATGTTCGGGTCCGGAGGCAGAGCAAGATGCACCGTTTGCATGTCACTCTCGTGAACCTCGATGTTCATCGAGTCCGGAATCGTGATCCCCAACTCACCACTGATGGCGGACTTGGGGTCTGAAAGAAGCTGCTGCCTGAAGTCCGAATCCACGGCGGACTTGTCGACAATCTGCTTCAGCATTTCGTCTCCACTTCTCATGGCACACCTCTTTGCTGTACGTCTTGCATGACATCATTTCGTGCCGAGAAGACTAATTCAGTGAATTTGCAACGTCAATCCCGAAGGGCACTTTCCAATTTCACTCCAAAGCGTACGACCCGCCACGTAATTCTCCGCATCCGACGCAGGTCGCGACTGGTGGGGTAACGAGGAAGAACGGGCTCTCGTCCTTTGGGGCGATCCTGCTACCCGGGCATGACGCAATCCCTGGTTCAGGACCCACTCGGAGACCCATCATGCATGTCTCACGCAGCGTCCGGTGCCCCGGCCGGCTCATCGCTCCGCCCGAAGAGCCAGGCACCGAGTGCGGGCAACAACATGACAGCACCTGCCATGTTCACCAGGAACATGAACATCAGCACCGTCCCCATGTCAGCCTGGAACTGGAGCGGTGCCGCCACCCATGTCGCGACACCTGCAGCGAGGGTGAGGCCGGTCAGCATGACTCCGGCGCCGGCCGTCTGCAGTGCACGCTCGTAGGCCTCCGCGAACGAAGTGCCTTCGCGCAGGTGGTTGCGTATCCGCCCGAAGATGTAAATTCCGTAATCGACGCCAACTCCGACGCCAAGCGCCACTACGGGCAGTGTGGATACCTTGAGCCCGATCCCGATCAGGGCCATGAGCGCATAGGCGAGCACCGACTCGGCGGCGAGCGGCAGGACGATGCAGAGAACGGAACGAATCGAGCGGAAAGCCAGCAGAACCAGCAGGATGACGGCAGCATAGACGTATCCGACAATCGGGAACTGCGCTGCGTCCACCTCCTCGTTTGTTGCGGCCATCACTCCGACATTGCTGGCGGCAAGCTTGAACGAGATCGGGCCGCCCGCGTTTTCGGCATCGAAGGATTTCACTGCGTCCACGACCCGCTGGATCGTTTCTGCCCTGTGATCCTCGGTGTATATGTGCACTGGCATGACGCTGCAATCGGAGTTGAGGAGACCGCTGGAGGTCGGGATGGGGGAAACCGACTGAACCAGGCTGTAGCGGTTGCGTGGCAGGGTCTGCCACTTGAGGTTGCCCTCGTTCCAGGCTGCGTTCAGCCGCTGTGCGGCACCTGCGAGCCCGGCAACTGAGACGACGCCGCTGACATTGCTCATGGACCATTCGAAATCGTCGAGCGTGCGCATGGTCTCGAAGTCAATGCAGCCTTCGGTTGATGTCTCGGCAATCACGGTGAGCACGTCCACGCCGATGTCGAACCGCTCACCGATCACGTTCGCATCCCTGTTGTAGACGGAATCAGGCCTGAGTTCGGGCACCCCCCGCTGTTCGTCGCCGATCCGCACGTCAACGGCGTAGGTGGCGCCGAGCAGGGTAAGGCCTGCCCATGCGCAGATGATGACTGCCGCGGGTTTCCTGTGCGCAGCTCGCGCAAGGACCGAACGGACCGCATGCGGCAGCGCTCTCGGAGGACGTGGCTTCTCCTTCGCAAAGGACAAGAGGATGGGCAGCAGCCCGAGATTGGTCAGCACTATGGCGGCCACACCAAGCCCTGCCGCAACCGCAACTTCCTGGATTGCCTGCACCTCGATGAGCGCGATTGTCCCGAAACCCGCCGCATCCGAGGCGAGGGCCGCGATGCCCGGACGAAGAAGCCGCCGGAAGCCCGCTTTCGCTGCATCGAGCGCGGCAACGCCGTCCGTCGAGGCTTCGTGGGTCGCGCCGACGACCTGGACGCCGTGACTTACGCCTATGGCGAATATCAGGAAAGGTACAAGGACCGACAGGGGATCGATCCCGTATCCGAGCAGGTTGAGCAGGCCAAGCTGCCAGATCACGGCAAGCAGCGAGCAGCCCAGCAGCGTGACCGTTGCACTGGCCGACCGGGTGTATGCAAAGACCAGCAGGGCGGCGACCACGAACGCGACCGCGAAGAACGCTGCCACCGTCCCTGCGCCGTCGGCGATGTCGCCAACCGCCTTGGCGAAACCGATGATGTGTATGTCGAGCTTGCCGCCGGTGGCGTCCAGCGTCTGTTCCCGGATCCGCTCGAGTTCGTGCGCAACATCCACGTAGTCAAGCCGTTCGCCGGTGTCGGGATGAAACTCCTGCAGTCTTGCAGCAACGATGGCGCCGCTGAAGTCGTTGGCGACCAGGTGGCCGACCAGACCTGCCTTGACGATGTTCTCGCGCAATCGCTGAAGGCCAGCCTCGTCAGGCATGAAATCGGACGGCAGGACGTTGCCTCCGGCAATCCCGTCCTCGACAACCTCCACGAACCTCACGTTTGGTGTCAGGATCGAGAAGACCTGCGTGCGATCTACGCCGGGCAGGAAAAACACGGCGTCCGTCGCGCTGCGC
>JAJEAC010000180.1 GCA_022824315.1 Silicimonas sp. | reverse complement strand
ACCTGACAGGTAACCATGTTCACCTCGTCGGAATGCGTGGCCGCAATGATCATGTCAGCGTCTCTCGCGCCGGCGCGCTGCAAGACATCCGGGTAGCTGGCATGTCCGGCAACGCCCTGGACATCCAGCGTGTCGGTCGCTCTGCGCACGAGATCCGGATTCTTGTCGACAATGGTCACGTCGTTTCTCTCGCCCGAGAGATGCCGCGCGATCTGCCAGCCGACCTGGCCCGCGCCGCAGATGATGACCTTCATGGCTTGCCCCTTGGCCGTTCCGGACGGCATTTGTCTGGCACGCACGGCGGCCATGATCAAGGCGCAGCGCGACCAGTTGAGGTGCAGGCCATGTCCGGGCTACCTGTCGACGCTGAAGTCGCCACGCGATTTGGGGCCGGGTTTCCGGAACTCCACTACATCTTGTCAAGTCCGCAGGGAAGGCTGGGGCAGCGAGCAAAATCATCCTCGATGAACGCAACGTGGCCCTGCGCCGAGAGCATGGAGTCGGCGCACTGCTGGCCGAAGGCCGGGCCTGCGACCGGATCGGGTTCCCCGGCGGCGAACGGCGCGCAGGTCCACACGGTCAGGGTTCTTTCGGCAAACCCCGGTGTCCGGCTGCACTGCGGTGCCGGTTCCGCGCCTCAGGCTGTCTCGTCCGCTTCTCCCGGCGCGGTTCCTCCCGACGCCGTGTTGCGTGACGATGCCATGACATTCAGCGACTTGAGCTTTCGGTGCAGAGCCGAGCGTTCCATTCCCACGAACTTTGCCGCACGGCTGATATTTCCTCCGAACCGATTCAGCTGCGTGTTCAGGTACTCTCGTTCAAAGATTTCACGCGCTTGTCGCAGCGGCATGTTAGTGAAGTCCCCCGATAAAACAGCCTTGCCGCTATCCTGTGCCTTCGTTCGACTCTCGCCCTCGACTTCAGTTGCTGTGATATCGCCCTTGTCAGCCCCCAGAATCAGCACCTTCTCAATCGTGTTCTTCAACTGGCGCACATTTCCAGGCCAAGTCATCGATTGAAGCATCGCGACGGCATCGTCGGCGAGGTCTCGCAATGGAAGACCCTGCGACTTGTTGAACGACGCAATGAAATGCCGGGCGAGCTCCGGAATGTCGTCACTGCGGTCGGCCAGGTCGGGAACCGCGATCGGCACGACGTTGAGCCTGTGAAAGAGCTCCTCGCGAAAATTTCCGGATTTAACTTCCGCTTCGAGATCCCGTGTCGTCGAAGAAACGACACGCAGGTCAACCCGTACCTTGTCCGCGCCCCCGACACGCTGAAACTGCTGCTCGGTCAATACGCGAAGGATTTTCGACTGGGTTCCCGGCGGCATGTCTGCAACTTCGTCGAAGAAGACCACGCCACCATGCGCCTCTTCCAACAGTCCCTGTTCGATTCCCCGCTCGGTGCTTTCACGACCAAAGAGAACCTCTTCCATGCGCTCCGGCGCGATCGATGCCGAACTGACCGAAACGAAGGGCCCGTTGGCACGGTCCGAATTGGCATGGATGTAGCGCGCTGCAATCTCCTTTCCAGACCCCGACGGGCCTGTCAGCATCACGCGCCCGTTCGACTTGGTCACCTTGTCGAGTTGTGATCTCAGCGCCTTGCATGCCGGTGACGACCCGATGATGTTTGCCGACCTCAGTTCCTTGCGACGCAGTTCGGAATTTTCTCGCCGCAGCCGCGAGGTTTCCATGGCCCGCGAGATCACGACCAGCAACTGGTCGATGTTGAACGGCTTCTCAATGAAGTCATAGGCACCCTGCTTGATGGCGGCGACGGCAATCTCGATGTTGCCATGGCCCGAAATGATGATGATCGGAATGTCGGGATTGTCGCGCTTCGTGGCTTTCAGGATGTCGATTCCGTCCATGCGGCTGTCCTTCAGCCAGATGTCGAGAATCATGAGGCCAGGCGGTTCCCGATTCAACTCGGCCATCGCCTCTTCTGAATTCGCCGCCATCCGGGATTCGAATCCCTCGTCCCCCAGAATATCCGAGATGAGAGACCGAATGTCTTCCTCGTCATCGACAATCAGAATGTCACCCATCAGCGTGTCTCCCCCGTTCGGCAAGCTAAAGCGCGCCAATCCCTTCGATGCCAGCCGCCAAGGGCAGGCAGATTTCTGCGCGGGCCCCAATCTGGCCCGAATCGTCCAGCGGGTCGGCGTCTGTCAGAACCAGCGACCCTCCGTGCTCCTCTATGATCTTCTTCACGATGGACAAGCCCAATCCGGTACCCTTTGCACGTGTCGACACGTAAGGCTCGAAGAGCCGTGTCCGATCCTCGGGCAACCCGATTCCGTTGTCTGAGATCGCGATGCGCGCGACTTGTCCCTCGACCTTTAGATCCACACTGACTCTTGGTGTGTAATTTCTTGGCTCCAGATTTTTTTCTGACATGCTTTCAATTGCTTCACCTGCATTCTTGATCAGGTTTGTCAGTGCTTGGCCGATCATAGTCTTGTCTACGTCGGCATAGACCGGGGTCCTTGGAATTTCCGAAATCAACTCGTGTGCATCGCTTGTCTCCTGCAAGGTAACGACATCCCGAACGGTCGCGGCCAAATCCTGTCGGCTGCGCTCCGGTTCCGGCATTCGCGCGAATCTGGAAAATTCGTCGACGATGCGCTTCAGATCGTCTGTCTGACGCACGATCACATCGGTCATCTGGTCCAACTGGTCGGCATCATCTCCTACCACCGGACGGAATTTCCGCTTGATCCGTCCTGCAGAAAGCTGGATGGGCGTCAGCGGATTCTTGATCTCGTGAGCGATCCTCCGCGCCACGTCTCCCCAAGCCGCCATACGCTGAGCCGTAACGAGATCGGTCACGTCATCGAACGCGATCACGTATCCCTCCTCCTCGCCTTCCTCGCCTCGCCTTTTTGCAACTCGCACAAGGAGCGACTCTGCAACGCCGCCCCGTGACACCCGAACTTCGTCCTGCTCGGTAACGCGACCGCTATCATCGAGTCGGCTCAGCAGCGGTCCGAATTCTGGAACCGCCTTCTCCAGTGACACGGACAGGCTGTCACCCTCGATCTTTAGGATGCGCTCCGCCGAGCGGTTGATGAACGTGATCCGTCCTTGGGTGTCGAGGCCGATCACACCTGCGGTCACCGAGGACAGTACGCTGTCGAACAGCCGGCGGCGCCGTTCGATCTGCTGGTTCGTCGTGAGCAGCCGCTCGCGCTGGCCCTTGAGTTGCCGGGTCATCTGATTGAAGAGGCGGCCAAGCATCGCGATTTCGTCGTCGCCAGGCTCTTCGCGCACCTGCACGTCGAGGTCTCCTGCGCCAACTCGTTGGGCGGCCCCGGCAAGACGGCCAACCGGACGTGCCAGCCGCTCGGCGAACCAAAGGCCCAGCCATGTCGCCGCCAGGATCAGGATGACGGCAAAGCCAAGGTACAGAAGTCCAAACTCGAATACGAGCTGCCCACGCGCGGCCTCCAACTCATTGTACAGCTCCGCCGTTTCCGCCGCCTCGTCCAGAAGTCCGAGAATCTTGCCGTCAACGTTGCGTGACACGTAGAGATACCGGTTCGGAAACGCAGCAAGAATCACGAGCGCCCGGAATTCGTCCGTCTCCAGGTCTTCGATGATCACCGTCTCTCCGCCTGTGGCCGCGGCGATTTCCTGCCCGCTCGGCATTTCATAGTCGAACAGGTAGGATCGTTCTCCACGAGTACGGATCTCACCGGTGCCATCGATGACGTATGCCTCCCGCAATCCGCGCTGAACGAGGCTCTGCCCCTGCCCCAGCAATTGCCGGAGTTCACCGTCTGAAACGAAGACCGAACGGCTGCGCGACGCGTTCAGGAATTCCGCCAGCGCTTCGGCATCTTCGGCGAGGTCGCGTCGCTGGTTTTCCTGATAGGCCACGGCGGCCGACAGGGACGCCCGGACAACGCCGCTCACCCGGTCGGAGAACCAGCTCTCCAACCCGACATTGATCGTCAGCTCGGCAAATATCGCCACCATGACAGTCGGGATGAACGCAATCAGTGCAAAGACACCGGTCAGCCGCAAGTGCAGGCGGGATCCTGCCGACCGCGCGCGTCGGGCGGCAATCATCGCGGCAATCCGTCTGGCGACCAGAGCCGCAACCGCCAGCACATAGATCAGATCCGCCAGAAAGACGAGACGCAGCGTCAACGGCGAGGAGCTTCGATCGAGCGGACCGAGCACAAGAAAGGTCCCCAGAACCAGTACGGGTCCCAGAATGACGAGACTAAACGGTCCGGCACTGCGGAACCGCCGCAACTGCCCGTACGGTTTGGCCATCATCGGCCGCGTTGTACGTGCTCTTTGGGCCACAGAGACTCCCGTCAAAATGCCGCGTCACGCCCTTCAGCCGCCTTGCATGTTGAAGATCTGCTACGGCCACCGTCGGTTCGGCACGCAATTGTTGCCGATTTACATCAATTTCCGGCGCCGTGCCACGCGAATGTCAAGTTCAGTGATCTTTTTCCGCAGCGTATTGCGGTTGATGCCCAACAGTTCTGCGCACTTGGCCTGGTTTCCGCCCGTGGCATCGAGCGCCGTCTCGATCAACGGCAATTCGACTTCGCGCAGGATCCGATGATAAAGTCCGGAAGGCGGAAGATGCCCGCCATGCAGTTCAAAGTACCTTCGGAGATGCTTGGCAACCGAGATGGACACGCCGTCGTCGGCGCCAGCCGTGGGAACGACCTCCGGCTGGTTATCAAGAACCGACTTCACGTCTGATCGCAGAATCCGCATCTCGCCGCCCATGAGCATTAAGCGCCGCACCGTGTTTTCGAGCTGACGAACGTTGCCAGGCCAGGAATATGCGCGAAGAAGCTCGACGGCTTGGCTGTCGAACCGACGTGTCGGCAACCCATCGTGCTCGGCCCGCTGCGCAAAGTGCCGTGCAAGTAGCATGATGTCGTCGATCCGCTCTCGGAGCGGCGGCAGTTTCAATGTCATTCCGCTCAACCGATAATACAGGTCTTGCCGAAAGCCGCCCTTGTCCATGGCCGCTGCAAGGTTGGCCTGCGTGGTGGCCATGATGCGTGGACCGTCCTCCGTCAAGTCGTCCAGAGTGCGGACAACGCGGATCTGCGCTTCGAGCGGAAGATCGGCGACTTCGTCGAGCAAGAGGGTTCCGCTCCGAGCCCGGTTCACCAATGAGGGCAATTCCTCGACGTTCTGGAAATCTGCTGCAGTCGCGTTGACAAGCGGCATGGTACGCCGATCGCCCAAGTCGTGAATGGTGCGTGCAATCAGGGATTTGCCCGTCCCGCTTTCGCCCGTGACCAATATCGGCAGATCGGCATTCATCACCCGGGCAATCACTTGATAGAGCGACTGCATGGCCGGGCTGCGTCCGACAAGAGGCAGGTCCTCGGCGACAACATCGTCCGCTTGGGCCACTTGTGCACGAGACCGCGGCTTGTCGGCAAGCGCCCGACTTACCCGCTTCATCAAGTCGGGCAGATCGAAAGGCTTGGGCAAGTAGTGATATGCGTCCGCCTCGGTTGCCTGGATCGCCGTAACGATGGTGTTCTGCGCAGAGATCACGATGACAGGCAGATCGGGACGCACCGAGTTGATCTCCGGGACCAGTGCGATTCCGTTTCCGTCCGGCATGATTACGTCGGTGATCACCAGATCGCCCTTTCCCTCGTTGATCCATCGCATCAAGGTGAGAAGGGAAGACGTGGCGTGTACCTTGCAACCGCCTCGGGTCAGTGCTTGCGTCAGCACCGTGCGGATCGTGCGGTCGTCGTCAGCTACCAGTACCGTGCCATCCATTGGTTCCTCACCGTGCTATTGTTGCTGATCTTTCGGGGCGGCGGGAAGCGAAAGGCGGAAGGCCGTCCTGCCCGGCGTACTGTCAACGGTGATCCAGCCATCGTGATCGGAAACTATCTTCAAAGCCAAGGCAAGGCCCAGACCGGTCCCGTTTTCCCGGCCCGAGACGAAAGGATCGAAAATACCCTGCAGAATGTTCGGCGGAATGCCCGGACCGTCATCGACGATCTCGACATTCAGCGCCAGTCCTGTCGTGCGCCCATTGCGTCGAATCTTCGACGACATGTCATAGAATGTGCGGATCAGGATGCGTCCGGGCGAACCGCCTGTCGCTTCGGCCGCGTTCTTCAGCAGGTTCGAAAAGACCTGCAGCATCTGGTCTTCGTCCACCCAAACCAAAGGCAGCGACGGATCAAATTCGTCGACCAGTTCCATATGGGCCGCAAATCCCACCGATGCCGAACGTCTCGCGCGAGCAATGAGGTCGTGAACATTGACCGCCCGGCAGACCGGTGGCCGCAGGTTGCCGAACTGCTCCACCTGATCGAGAAGCCCCAGAATGCGCCGCGTCTCGCTCACGATCAGGTCCGTGAGGGCAAGATCATCCTTGACAAGGTTCATGCCGAGGAGTTGTGCGGCGCCCGTGATGCCTGCCAGCGGGTTCTTGATCTCGTGCGCAAGCATTTCGGCCATGCCGATCGCGGATCTCGCGGCCGCGTTTCCGGACATCGCCTGATTCAGCCGCTCGCCCACGAACCTGGGTTCCACCAGCATCAAAAGGTGATCTGACGTGCCAACCATGGGAGCCAACTTGATGTCACAGCGTTCGGCCACGTTGTCGCCCGTGATGACATTCATGTTGTTCATGAAGAGCGGGGCCTGCTCCTGCCGAACCCTCGCGGCATGTTCGCTCATCGGCGCGTCCGTGGCAAATGCATCGAATGCGGACAAACCGACTGACTGCCGGGCTGAAGAATTCAGGTAGCTCTCTGCCGCCGGGTTCATTCCAACGATCCTGTCCTTCTCGTCCAGCAGAATCGCCGGCACGGGAATTGACAACCAGAAGCCGTCCTGGATCTCGGCCATTTATGAACCGCCGCGAGCATCGTTGCCGACGCCCGCAACACGGCTGTAAATGTGGGTTGGACGAATGCCCAGACAGCGGCAGGATTTCCAAGTCCGAGTGCCTGGAATGCCTGCACGGGGAACTGCCGACACTTCACTCGGTCCTGCGCAAAGTGTCGAGTTCAGTGGCGGACGGTGCGGAGATTTCGAGAACCCTGACTCAATCATTGCTCCTCGTGTCCTTTCTCCCGTACGGCGCACCGTCACTTTGGCCCGCCCGAGCAAGAATTGCTGCATGGATCAACCCATGTCCCGAAATCGAATAGCATTTGTTCAAGCGCGTGATCCAAAAATTTTTCCTTTTAGATCATGCCGTTGAGCGGACGTCAAGAAAGCAAGCGAAATCGATGCCTAATTCCTGACGTCGCGCCCTGACATCCGGGCAACCGTCGTGGCGCATTCGCCGTAGAGCAGCTGCCCGGCGAAACCGCACGAGAGCTGGTGCATGCCGGTCACGGCACCGCCGATCAGCACATGGTTGCCCAGGTGATCAAGGAGTGAGGCCCGCCTCGTCCCCGGTTCTCGTGGCGAGGTCGAACACCGGCAGCCAAGTCGTGGACCCAAGTCTCCCTTCCTTCGGCGGTTTTGGAGGCGAACTTATCCAGTTCCTTGACGGCGGCAGCTTTGAGATGGTTATCCCGGACCTGTCATGTCATGCCATGATGCCGCTCCAACTGCTCATTTGCGCGGCCTGAGCTTCACATTCGGGTCCTCGACCAACTTCGCCTGGCCGAGCCCTCATGCTCAATAACTCTAGAGGAAGCTCTCGATCACCTTTGGAATGGGAGTCAACCTTGATGCAGATTGCACCCCGGCTGTCCTCCCGCAACTGGCGGGAAGCAGCTTCTTTCTGCACGATTAGAGGGAGATGCAGCAAAAAACGAATGCGGCCAATGGTCTCAAACCAGACATTCTATTGTAAGATCCAGTTCATTCGGTGGGATATGGAATACCTGATAATAGAGAGGAAAATTTGATTGGTCCCAAGCAGTCAGCTTGATCCTGAGAATCTGAGAGTCTTGCTCGACGCCGATGTGACCGGAGACTTCTGGTAGGGCTTTGGAAAAAGTGATTTTGTGGTCAAGCCGACGTACCTTTCGACCTGTTTCGCTGTGCAAGAGAATCTTGAAATTCTCGGAATGCAATTCGTCAATCGGTCGGTCCCTAAAGAACGGGAATTTCGCGGCATCCACGTAGAAACTTGACAATGCAACGATCTCTCTTCCAATATCAATGCGTCGATCAAGTCGGATGATCGACGCATCACTTCCAAGTGCGCTGGTCCAAGGGCCTTGTTCCTTTACGCTTTCGCGGTTGATGAGCTTTGGGAAGACAGGCAAGAATGGACCACCCTGCTTGCTGTAACGCGAATGCAGTGGGCGCCGCATGCTTTGTGTCTTCATCTGAACGATTGTGCCAACACCGGCTCTCCGCATGAGATGGCCGGAGTCGGTCAAGGAACGCAGCGCCTTTTGAACGGTTCCAAGACTGAAAGTGGAAATTGAAGTCAGTTCCGTCTCGCTTGGGAGCTTGTCGCCTTCGATCATTACCCCCACCTCAATCGCACGAATCAGGGCATTCTCAAGGCGTACGTACTTGGGCAGCGTCGAGCCCGGCTGCTTCAGTTCATCGGCCAAAAACTCGTTGAGCATCGTCAACACGCGCGCCGCGCGAATGGGGTCCAGCTGCCTAATCGGTTCACTCATCCAAAGCTCGCCTCCTAGGGCGGAGTAGGGTTGGTACGCTCAATATAAAGATTGCTATACAGAATTATTGCTATATAGTATTGCTGTTATTGAGCATTGTCCATTCGTAAACCGAATGGTTCGCGGCGGCAAGCCGAGGGAGACTCCGAGCGATACATATCCAGAAACGGATACAATTGAGAACGCGCCCAAGGCGTGCGCCTTGGGGCAGTGTTGGTGGAAACAGCAAAATAGGACAATCTCGTGAATCCCAAGAACCTAGTGATCTTGATGTCAGATGAACACGCGCGCGAGGCATCGGGGTGCTATGGGCACGACATCGTGCAAACGCCAAACTTAGACCGCCTAGCTGCATGCGGGACACGATTCAGCAACGCCTATACGCCTTGCCCGGTCTGTGTGCCTGCGAGGGCAGCCTTCGCAACCGGAAAGTACGTTCACCAGATTGGAACCTGGGACAACGCCACGGCATTTGATGGTTCAATCCCCAGTTGGCACAGTCAGCTCCGTGAATGCGGGCATCAAACCGTCTCGATCGGGAAGCTTCATTTTCGCTCCCAGGAAGACGACAATGGTTTTGCGGATGAACGCATTTCAATGCACATGGTTGAGGCAAAAGGCGATCTGCTCGGCCTAATTCGCGACGAAGATATGGTCAAACGGGGTGCAGCACGAAAAATGGCGCAAATGGCAGGACCAGGAGAGTCCATGTACACGCGCTATGACCGCGACATCACGTCTGATGCAATCTCCTGGCTGCACGAGGAAGCGCCGAAGTACCAGGACAAGCCTTGGGTACTTTTCGTGTCTTGGGTGGCGCCGCACTTCCCGCTGACGGCGCCGTCGCAGCACTACTACCACTACTACAATCAGGACCTACCTGATCCCAAGCTCTATCACTTACGCAAGACGCCAATCCACCCTTATGTGGACGACTATCGCGTCACCTTCGCATACGACGAGTTTTTCGAGACGCCCGAAATGGTCAAGCGCGCCCAATCGGGTTACTTTGGACTCATTTCGTTCTTGGATGAACAAGTCGGACTGCTTTTGGATGCACTTCGGCGCACAGGCCAAATGGAGGACACCCGCATAATCTATGCGAGCGATCACGGAGACAACATGGGTGCACGAGGAGCTTGGGGCAAATCATTGATGTACGAGGAATCCGTGGCGGTGCCGCTCATTGTGTCGGGGCCGGACATTGCGCCCGATACCGTCGTTGACACACCAACCAGCCTTTTGGATGTCTACCCGTTCATCATGAACGCAGTCGGAGCGGGCGACGCCGTGGCAGAAGACGTGCCTGGCACATGTCTCAGCACACTTGCATGCGGAACGGCACCAGCGAGGGCGGTGTTCTCGGAATACCATGCCATGGGGTCGAAAAGGGCGGCATTCATGCTACGCAAGCGCGACTGGAAGCTGGTGCACTACGTTGGCTATCCAGATCAGCTCTTTAATCTCAGGGATGATCCGGATGAAGTGGATGATCGCTCAGCCGACCCGGACTGTAAGGAGGTCATGGAAGAGCTAATGAGCGAAATCATGAAGATCTGTGACCCGGTCAAGGTAGATGAATCTGCTCGCGCGCGCCAATCTTCCATGATCGAGGCAAACGGTGGCAAGGTTCCGATCATCAAGCGCGGCGATCTCGGGTTTTCCATGCCGCCAGGCGTAGCGCCGGAGTTCAACTAAGCCTGCCTTGATGTTCGGCAACCGCAATTCGCAGATAGTCAAGGCCTAGGAAATGGTCACATGGCTGCAGTCATTGGCGTCAAGCTCGTCTCCGCAGTGACGGCAGAGATCCCCTGGCCGTTCGCTTCCAAAGTGAGAGCATCCACGTCTGAGAGCATAGATCATTGCAATTGAAGATCTTCCAATGGAATTCGGAGCAATCGCATTATCGCTCGCCACAGCGATCATTGTCACGACCGGCGCCGTCATATTCGTGGCCCGGCAGCATAATCCGAAATTCGAACGCCTAGGAGGTTCCCTCTACCATGGAAAGCAATATGTCAGGCAAAGTTGCCGTAGTTACTGGCGCTGGTCGCGGAATTGGGCGCGCGATCGCAGAAAGGCTTGCTCGGTCCGGAGCAGACGTCGCGATCTGCGCGCGCACCGACGAAGAGCTGGACGACGCTCGCGCGGCAATAGAGGACTTCGGCAGAAACTGCCTTGCTGCGAGTGTCGATCTGGCCGACCCAATTTCGACCAAGTCGTTCTGTGACAAGGTGCTCGCCAGCTTTGGAGAACTGCATTTTCTCGTAAACAACGCGGGAGCGTATCTGGAGCGCGGAACAGTCGCCGAGAGCGACACGGAGCTTTGGTGGAAGACGGTCGAAGTGAATGTGCGGGGGCCTTACATGATGATCCGCCATTTGCTGGATGGCATCGCGGAGGGAGGAAAGATCATCAACTTCTCGTCGGGCAAAGCACTGACCGCAGGGGCCAATTCCGCATCGTATCACGTGTCCAAGGCAGGATTGCACATTTTGACCGAGGTGCTCGCCAATGAACTTTGGCAGCGCGATATCGACGTGAACAACATCGTGCCCGGCCCGGTCGCAACCAGTACGTTCAGTCGCGAAGATCCGGCATCACGCAGCACTCCTGAAGAATTGCTCGAGAAATACAAACAAGAGTTGCCGACCGGCCTGCCTAAGTGGGAGCGGGTCAAGCATCCCGATGAAGTCGCGGACCTTGTGCTTTGGCTTGCTGCGATGCCGAAAGGTGGCCCGACGGGGCAAACCTTTTCGTTGGCGCGACGGCCATTATAGGTTTGCCTCTCAACACGGGACGGGACAAACTGCCTGGGCCTCTAGGCCCAGTTGAAATCGAGTTGCGATTCGAGGCAACCGTTGCCAATTGCATCCCGACGCACGCCGAAATGGCGGCACAGGCATTGGGCAGTTAGCAAGATGAATGCGAACAGGACGGTGCTGGTCGACGTCATGTCGGCGCGGGTCGAGCCCAAGCCGCCCTGTAAGGCGCCCAGCCTCGGCGGGATTGTTGGAACAATTGGCGTCAACCTCACCAAAGTTGGCGTGATCCGTGTCGATGAGGTAGTTTTCCGGGCCACTTGATATTCCCCAAGGGTCTTCACTGGAGAGGCGGCAGGATGTCCATCGAATTGGGTAGCCACAATACGATCTCCGGGAAGAGCGTGAGCAAGAATATGACGAGCAGTTCAACAATGACAAAGGGGATGATGCCCCGATAGATCGTGGCCATGGAAACATCGTATTTCTTCGCAACACCGTGGATCACAAAGACATTGATCCCGATCGGCGGCGTGATTTGCCCCATTTCCATCATGATGACCATAATGACTCCGAACCAGATTGGATCGAAGCCAAGGCCAAGGACAGTCGGGAACAGGATCGGCAAAGTCAACATCATCATCGGGATGATATTCATGACCATGCCAAGGACCAGATAGAGAAGCAGGATCAATACGTAGATGACGTAGCGCGATACATCCAAGGCGTTCAAGTAGTTCGCAAATGATCGGGGCAGATCGGTCAGCGTTATCATGTATCCAAGCAATCCGACCCCGATCAGGATCGTGAAAATCATGGCACTGGTTGTCGTGGCCTCAAAAAGTGCACTGAAGAGCTTCTTGCGATTGAAGTCTTTTGCGAAGAGCGCGATCAAGAGCGCTCCGCTGGCTCCGATGCCACCTGCTTCGGTAGGCGTCAATATTCCCGAATATATGCCCCCGATCACGGCGGCAAATAGCGCGCCCACCGGCCAAATCTCGAATATCGACCACGCGATCTCCTTGAACGTGAACTTCTCGGCCTTCGGCCCCAGTTTCGGGTTGATGAGGCACTGCACGTATACGGCAGCGGCAAATCCTATCGTCAGTATGATCCCGGGAATGATGCCCGCCATGAACATCTTTCCGATCGATTGCTCGGTTATGATGCCGTATACGACGAAGCCGATGCTCGGCGGAATCAGTATTCCCAGCGTGCCGCCCGCAGCCACGGAGCCGGTGGCCAGCGAATCATCGTAATTGTACTTTTTCATTTCCGGAACGGAGACCGAACCCATTGTCGCGGCCGAAGCGACGCTATCGCCGCAGATGGCGGCAAACCCGCCGCACCCAGCGACCGTTCCTACCGCCAATCCTCCGGGCAGGCGGCCAAAAACCTTGATACCCGCATCGTAGAGCTTTGCCCCGATGCCCGCGTGCAGAATGAAGAAGCCCATCAACAGGAAAAACGGGATCACGACGAAGAAATAGACGGCAACGGCATCGTAAGTATTGATCTTTGCGATATTGAACGCGACGTCATGTCCAATCAGGTAGAACAGTCCCGTGAGACCGGCGAAGGCCATCGAAAAGCCGACTGGGAATCCCAGAAGCAAAATGATCATCAGGAAAATCGTGTAGATGATGCCGATTGCCGGTGAACTGAGATCGGGCAAGACCGCCTTAAGTATGTCCGCTGAGAAGATCCCGGCCAGGGAAATGAGGACGACAGCGCCAAATGTCGTCCAGAATTTCGTACGGTCCCTGTAGTGCTGAAAGAGCCCTGACAAATGAGATAGCAACAGTGTTACAAGAGCCAGCGCCAAGAGCAGAGTTCCGAGCGAAACAGCCGAATAGAGCAACCCAAACGGCACCTTCAAGATATCCGAAATCTGATCGCGCTCGAAAGCCTCAATCGCGCGCAAGGCGCTTAGCCAACTCATTGCTGCAAAGATGAAAGCACCCCAAATGCTGAAGATGCTCTGCAGCAAGCTGTTCACGTGTGGCGACAGTTTCGACGTTATCAGGTCGACGGCGACATGCTGGTTCTTGAGCATCGTGTAGGCGATGCTGAAGAACGCCATGAAGACGAGCATGTAGGTCTGAAGCTCGATCATTCCTGAAAGTGGCTTGCGAAATGCCAATCGACTAACCAGATCCACGACCATGGCGATTGACATCATCAGGGTCAGGATCGCGGCGGCATAGCACAGGTACCGACAAACCGGATCAAGAACTTTGTGCCCGATCCGCGCAATTACGCCAAAGATATCTTCACCGGCTTCGGGCTCCGCGGGAAAATTGCTCGACTCCAGATGGACGATGTCGATCGGGTTCTCCAATCCTGGATCTTCATTCGCCATTGGGACTTTTCTCCGGGATGCGTCACTCCAATTGAGCTTCTTGGCCGCCTCGTCGACGCAAAGTCCTGCTCCAAGGCGCTTGCCTCCTGAGGATGCGGGCCGCCGACCAGCTGCCATCGGCGGCCCGACTCTTCAATCAGAACGGCCTTGGGCCGTTCCTGTCGCTGTGACGACTACTCCTGCCAGTTGTCGCCCCACCAATCGCCAGCAGTGTAGTCCATGCCCTTGAACTCGGCCGTGTAGGCCTGGACATTGCCAAGAATCGCCGCGCCATCAATTCCCTTTTCTTCCATCAGCGCGTGCCATGTATCGTATGCAGGCTTCGCCTTCTCGACCCACCTCGCCTTTTCTTCCGGCGACAGGCGTATGATGGTGTCCCCGCGCTCCGTCATCTTTCTCACAGAAGATTCGCGACGATTGTCAACAAGTGCACCAGTGAAGTTCGTCAGATCGGCCTCCATCGACTTGAAGACTGCGCGCTGCTCGTCGGTGAGGCTGTCCCAAACCGGTTTGGCCATGGTCATCGGAATCATCACGAAAGGCCCACCCACCAACGAGTGGTTTGACGTATGGTCGGTCATCTTCCACTTTATGATCGGCGCGGTCGGGAACCAAATTCCGTCGATCGCCTTTCGTTGCAGCGACACATAGAGGTCTTCAAGAACGATGTTCCGAGGTGTCGCCCCCAAGAGTTCGCTATACTGCACACCGGATTTCGAGAAAGCGCCGATTTCCAGATTCTGCAGGTCGTCGAGCGTCCGGACCGGATCGACATCCTTGTGGATATGCAAGTTGAAGAAGTCCGAAACGTGGAAGCCGAGGGGCACCAGCCCTTCAAACTCTGCCTGAACTTCCGGGTTGTTGTAGAACATCTTTTGGAAGACGTGGTTTGCCTCGACGGTGCTGTCGAACTGGAATGGCAGGGTCATCACGTGAGTCGCCGGGAACAAGCTCTCCTGCGTGAAGAGGGCCGTGGTAACGACGACATCCACCAGCCCGGACTTGAGGCCTTCAACGGTTTGAGGGGCCTTCACAAGCGTGCCGCCGTGAAACCACTTGAAGGTCAGTTCGCCATTGGTGCGACGCGTGATTTCCTCGAAGTAGGGTATGTAGGCATGCTGAACCAAGTAGTGGGCTTCCGGGTCGTAGCTGCCGACCCTGAGCTCTCGCGCGGACGTTGCCGGAGCGATCACAAGCGACGCTGTCACCGCAACAGTGACCCCGGCGAGCCAATTTCTGAGTTTCATTTCATCTCCTTCTTGATGATTGCGCCTGATTGGTCTGAACCATTGCACTCAGGCGGGTGGTTGGGCAGCGACCCTCGCCGCCCTCGTTTGGACAAGCCGCATCGAATTCGGCATCTGAAACGTCAACAGTGGCCCACGCTTGTTCGGCGCGGCCCAAGGCCCTTATGTCGCCCCTCTGAAAGATCACGGATCACTTGGGTTCAGGATCGTAACTTCGCCAACCTCTGGGGCGACTTTCACCCGATCTCCGGTTTTTATCAGCTGCGTAACATCCCCGGCATCAAATCGATCACAGAGGGTCATATCGGCCAAAGCCGCACCCTGCGCCAAAATCGTATTTGCCGAATTGAGCAGCAACGCCTTTGGGGCGATGCCACGGGACTTCATTTCGTACAGCATCCAGGCGGTCGCCACGCCGCCCTTTGCAGTGTTGAGGACAAGGATTCTGTCGACGTAGCTTTGGCCTGCCAATGCGTGTTCCGGTCGCGAAAACACCCCTCCGATTCGATCCAAGTCATAGCGCGCCGAAAAATTGTCATTGGCGACGAGTGCTTCCCCTTCGGCACGCGGACCTATTCCGACATGGCAGTTGAGCACTTTGGCCATCAGACAATCCTTCCCGCTTCAGCGGAGGCGATGCAGTCCTCCATGGAAGCCAAAGCTGGCCGGTAGCCATACCCGCCAAGAATGTTAACGATTTTGGTGGAGTTGGATAGAAGCCGCGTCCAACCATTGGCTTCGCCTATCTCCCGGGCGAACTGCTGGTAGAAACAGGTGCCTTGAAGCACTCTTCCGCCGAAATCCTCGATTGCGTCAACGTAGCCCGCCGACTTCGCGTCGACATACACGCTAGCGGGCGTGCAGACCAAGAGCGCGGTGTCCGCGTGTCGTTTGCGTCCACGGCAATGTTCAGCGACGGCACCCATTTCAATCAGGGAAAGTTGCGGTGCTGCAAACACCACGACGTCAACCTTTTCCCCGGCTGCACCGAAGGTGCCACGAAAATCGTTCAGGTCTTCTTTCGAGACTTCTTCCGCTGGCAGGCCTGCGCCACCCACATCGTCAATTGTCTCACACTCTGGCGTGATCCCGACAATGTGAAAAAGGGGCGTCGACCCGTAACTCGCCATTGCCGCACCCAAATGCTTCGCTTGATCCGAGGTGGGCACCGTTTCGATGCCCTCAATTACCGGCACTTCCCAATAGGACCCGGCGCGCTTGCCTATCACCGCCCCAAGGACGCCCCAATCGGTCAACTCGCGAGGTTGCCGATTCACCTTGAACCGCCGCGTTGCCCGGCGGCTTTCGTCCAAGTGAAGACCGTAGCGCGGCGTATACCCCGTCAAGCCAGCCGCCAACGCCGAGGGACCGCCTTCAAAGTTTGACCGAGCGCCGCAAATGCTGTTGGAGTAGATGACGACGCCGGTGTCACCATAGGCGACATGATCCCCCCGGACGGGTGGCATGATCGTCTGGTAGTTTATGCAGGTGTTGGTCATCGTGATGCCGAGCGATTGGCACGCGGCAATGAACCTGCGCTCCATATTCGCCATGTCTTCGGTCTGACCCAAGGGGTCGTAGTAATCCAGGTCCACGCCTCGCGGATCGGTTATCATTGGGATGACCACGCGACGTTCCTCGGCGGGCAAGGCGGCAAAGCCCTCAACCAGCCTTACCCCGGCTTCGCCAGTGGATTCCGGGTCCGCCATCATGTGAGCCTGGCTCACTTCGACCAAGTCCCGCGCATCGAACATGCGACCGACTTGAAGTTGGTGCTCAACCGCCCACTTCCGCGCCGCGCCCATTTCTCCCGCGAGCATCGCCTCGGCTTCGGGTGCGAGTTTCATGACCTCTCGTCGCTTGCATCTTACGCTGATTCAACGACACAAACGTTGTCGTTTACGGCAACCTCCGCACCCTCTGGCGCGAGTATCTCGATCAGGGTTCCGTTGCCTGGGGCTTCCACCTCTTGAGTCACCTTCTCGGTTTCAATCTCATAGAGGATCTCGCCTTTGACAAAAGCTTCTCCAGGTTGCTTGGCCCAACGTACAATGGTGGCCTCTTCCATGGTCATTCCGATGCGGCCAAGCTTTAAGGTGGCTTTCACTCCGATACCCTCACATTCTTTGATATTTCCGTTGCCGCAGCCATGACCTTGTCAACGCTTGGAAGCAGATATTGTTCGCTGGCCGGCGCAAGAGGAAGACCAGCATTGAGCGCCGTCACCCTTTTGATCGGCGCCTTCAATTGCTCGAAGGACCTTTCCGCAATTACCGCTGCAATCTGACTCGCGGCACTAGCACGTTCGCGGGACTCGTCAACGATCACCACCCGCCCGGTGCGCGCGGCCGCCGCACAGATCGTGTCTTCGTCCAAAGGTGCCAGTGTGCGGACATCGACAACCTCACACTCCAATCCTTGTTCCGCAAGCCGATCAGCCGCCTGCAACGTCATGCGCATGGTTGTCCCCATGCTGATGAGCGTAAGGTCTCCACCCTCGCGAACAACGGCGGCCTTACCAATAGGCGTCAGGTATTCCTCATCCGGGACGTCGCCCATTTCCCCGCCTCTGCCGGCGGGTTCAAAGTACAGCACCGGGTCATTGCAGCGGATGGCGGATTTCAGAAGCCCCTTTGCATCCGCCGGATTGGATGGCACCACAAGATGCACTCCGCCGAGATTCATGAACGCAGAATACGGCGTGTCCGAATGCTGGGCCGCATTGGCACGTCCGCCACCGTAACTCGCGATAATCGTGATCGGAAGTTCGATTTGACCGCCGGACATCAGCCGCGCCTTGGCCATTTGGTTCGCGATGCCGTCCATTCCCGTGAACAAGAAGTTGGCAAACATAATGTGCAACACGGGGCGGTAGCCACAGGCGGCAGCGCCAACGGTCATTCCGGTCAGGGTGTTTTCGGATATCGGCGTGTTCCGGACGCGGCCCTTTCCGAAAATCTCGAACAATCCGCGCAAATCTCCAAATATGCTGGCTTCAACGTCTTCTCCTAGAACGAAGACCTTTTCGTCCCGCTCCATTTCTTCGCGGATTGCTTCATTGATAGCCTTTATGAGTCTCAAGCGCGCCATCAGTTGTAGGTCCCCGCAAACTGGTATTTCAGCCCAACATCCAAAGGTGGCGGAGTTCCGGCATCTCCAAAGGCAACTGCCTCTTTCACCAGTGTCTTTGCTTGCTCGTCAATCGCCTGAAGCGTCTCGTTATCGGCCAGGTCCTCAGCCTTCAGCCACTCTTGCAGCATCTTGATCGGGTCGCGTTCGCGACGCATTTTCTCGACCTCTTCCTGCGACCGGTAAGGAGTCTGAACGATCAGATGTTCACGTTCAAAATGGTTCCTGATGCGGTAGGTGTCGGCCTCGACAAACATCGGTCCGTTGCCCGACCTGATGTGATCGGTCGCCCGCGCCATTGTCTGCCACACTGCGCGCACGTCGTTCCCGTCTACGACCTCGACTGGGATGCCGAAGGCCTTCGCCCGGTCGCTGATGACTCCTGCGGTGACGGTTGCTGTAGGGGAGAATTGCCCAAACTGGTTGTTTTCGCAAACATACAGAAGCGGCAGCTTCCAGAGCGCCGCGAAGTTCATGGACTCTTGCAGGACGCCTTGGTTCGATGCGCCATCACCGAAAAAAACGACCGTCATGCTGCCATCATCGTCCATAAGATTGGCCAAGGCCGCGCCGGTGGCGACCGGGATCCCCGCCCCGACTACTCCGTTCGCACCGATGATCCCCTTCGAATAGTCGGCGACATGCAAGGAGCCGCCCATCCCCCGGCAGCAACCTTCCTGCTTTCCGTAGATCTCGGCGATCAAGTGTCTGGGTTCGCCGCCCTTCGCCAAGAAGTGCCCGTGCCCCCTATGATTGCTGGAGACCTGATCCCTGTCCGTGAGGTGGGCGCAGATCCCGGCAGCCACGGCCTCCTGCCCTACCGACAAGTGGACGCCGCCCGGCAACTTGCCGGCTGCAAAGTCTTCCCCGAGTTGTTCTTCAGCGTAGCGGATGACATGCATTGTCTCTAGAAGCTCAAGACATTCAGACACATCTGGCGACAGGTTCTTGCTCATCAGCTGGACCTTTCTTGGTTCATAACTTGGTAAGTTCATCTCCAAAGCGTCTACTTACTATATAGCAATAACTCTGTATAGCAATCTTTATCTTAGGTGCACGGCGGAATTTTCTTCGTGAGCGTTGGCAAAAGTCACTCGGCAGGCCTTCCCGCAGGAACCTCAAATGCGATCTTGGCGTCCTGCCCGCTGACTTGAAGTAGGAATCCCGTGGCCCACACGCTCAGAGAACTGATTCCTATTCCCATAACTTGAACGATCCCAGATGCCGGCACTCCTGACCGACGGTTACGGAACCATCTATCCCTGTCGCAAGTTCTGCGTCGGTCACATCCCGTCTGACACGCAGTTGGCACAATTCATCTCAGCCTCCTTGGCACACTTCGCCTCGACATTGACAGACCTGGCTGCTGCTCAGGCCGTTTGCAGATGAAATGCGAACCGTGTCAGCTCGGAGACACTGGGTTGGGCGCAAAGCGATAATGTCACCGCTTCGTGGCAAAGTGCCAAGCCAGAGAAACGAAGCAAATCCGTGACAAGCTCGACTTCACGAGAGTGCGTGCGCATGTCAGACGATGTCACCGCCTACGGCTGCCTTCCAGTTCACTTTGGCCTGCCTCACCTCCAAACTGTCAATGGTCTCCATTTAAGTTCGTGAATTTCCGCGCCGCCGCCTGACTTCGCTTATGAGTGGCATAACCAAGAAGACGATCGCCAAGATCAGGAACGCCAAAGACAACGGCCGCGTGAAAATAGGAGTTATGTCGCCTGCGGTCGCACTGAGGCCACTTCGAAGATTCACTTCTGCCAATGGTGCCAGAATGAATCCAATGATGAACGGCCCAAGCGGTATGCCCGCGCGTTCCATGAAAAAACCGATCACCCCAAACGCCAACATGACCCAGACGTCGAGCATCGTATTGTCAAGTCCGTAGGCCCCAACAATGCAGAAGCTGAGCACAACCGGCAGCAGGTAGGCCCGAGGAAGGTACATCAGCCGCGACATGTAACCAGCACCCAAGACCATGATGGCAAACATCATCAGGTTCGCGACAAGGCAGGCCACGATCATTGCCCACACTATGTCGGGGTTGTTAATGAAGAGATAGGGTCCAGGCTGTATCGAGTGGATCATCAAGGCTGCAATTAAGAATACATCGATAACGCTTCCAGGAATTCCCATCGCGATGAGCGGTATCAACGCGCCTCCCACTGTGGCATTGTTTGCCGCCTCCGATGCCACAATTCCATCATCATGTCCGGTCCCAAAACGTTCGGGCTTGCTCGATGTGTTCTTTGCAACGGTATAGGATACAAGAGACCCGATATTCGCGCCAACTCCGGGGAGTATGCCGATCACGGTGCCAATGACTGAAGACCTAATGAGGTTGACTGCCTGCTTGCGATAATCGCGCAGCGAAATGAATATACTGTCCTTGATTGAGTCGACGCGCTTTAACTTGCGATCAATTTCAAGAACATCCTTGAGAATCTGGCTGACGACAAACGCTCCCAGAAGAACGGGCATGAGCTTCAATCCACTGTTCAACATGTGCAGATCCCAGGTCATGCGTGGCTGACCGGAAGACGGGTCTATGCCGGGCATTGATACCAAGATTCCAAACAGACCTGCGATAAGGCCCTTCACCATGGAGCCTTGGCTTACCGCTGCAATCAGCACGAGGGCGGAGAGAATGAGCGTAAAGTACTCGAATGGCCCGAAGCGGGTGGCCCAAATGGAAATCGGCTTTGCCATGGTTGCAAGAACCACCCATGAAAACAGTCCGCCAACTAACGATGCGGATATCCCTAGGCCGAGGGCATGCCCTGGCCGGCCGGACCGCGCCATTGGATAACCGTCAAACGTCGTCATGATTGACGCAGCGGTGCCCGGCATTCGCAGGAGAGATGCCGAAATCAGCCCGCCTGCGACGGAGCCGACGTACATTCCAATGATGAGCAGCACCGCAGTCAAGGCATCCATGTAGTAGGTCAGCGGCAGGGTCAGCGCGATCAGCATGGAGCCTGACAGGCCGGGTATTGCGCCAATGGTCACACCCAGAAACGTGCCGACCAGCAGAAAAAAGAAGGCCCACGGCGACGTAATCGCCACAAAGCCACCTATGAGAGCCTCCATCATTGCAATTGCTCTTCCATCATCGCCACGTCGGCAGATCAACCACGAATATCTGTGTGAACAGATACTCGCATCCAAAGCCGACCAAGGTCCCGAGCAGTAGACCAATCCAGAACGCTCCTGCTCGACCTCGGCCGAGCAGGATGACCAGCGCAAATACAAACGACGCCGTCAGAACACCATATCCGACAGCGCGCGAGGAGAGCACCAACACATAGACAATCGTCAAGGCAGCGACGCCGAAGGTTGCTCTTGGGCGCTCTGGAAATTCGTCCTCCGCAGTTTCTGTTTCGTGCACAGCTCCGAAATGCGATGGCAACAGGACTCTTGCTAGCATCGCAAAGCTGAGCAGAAGAAGCAGTATGGAAGTCCACCGCGGAACCGGGGCTGATCCCAGCGGATCAATTAGCCCCGGCGGCAAGTCGCGAACTTCGACAAGGACCGCCAATGCAGTCCCCAAAAAAGCTATCGAGATCGAGACTTCCAGTATCTTCCGACCACGAGACATGAGCGATCCATCCCGTATCGGTCATATCGACCTCTGTCAATTCTGGTGTTCGATGGACGACAAAGGCCCCTCAAGAGTTTCCCACATCCAGGTTACATACTCGCGAAACTCTTCATCACGTTGGAAAGTAGGCAGGAATCCCCTGCTGTCATACAGATCCTTCACCAGTTGAGTGTCCGCTGCTGCCTGCAACGCATCAGCCAACCCGTCAATTGCTTCCTGCGGCGTTCCTTTGGGAGCAAGCCACCAGAAATCCGGACAGAAGACTACCTCGTATCCCTGCTCGCTCGCAGTTGGGACCATTGGCAACCTCGGGTCGCGTTCTGCGCCAGTGAAGGCAAGCGGACGAAGCGGCGCGTCCTCCGCCAGGTTCCCGTCGGCACCTACGCTGTTGTTGATGATCTCAAGCGTGGTTTGCGTGCCGACATCAACGTGCCCGCCTACGAGCGCGGGGAATACCTTTGTCCCGCCGCCAGTTTGCACATGTCGGAAGCTGGCATCCGGGTCGGAATTTTCCAGCAGGATCATAGTGATGTGATTTTGTCCGCCAAAGTTGACACCGGCCAGCACGGGATCATCATCGTTGCGGGCATCTATCATCAAGTCTTCGAGCGTCTGGTAATCGGACTCCGAACTGACGGAGATGTGATTGCAGAATCGGCCCGTCAAAGCGACCGGTTCGAAGTCACGCCAACCAAAGTCGATCGCGCCCATGGCTTCTGCGCCCATCAATGCGAGGTGAATGAGCAAGAATTCGTAGCCGTCGGGCTCGGCAACCATGACACGCCGGGAACCGACGGAAAAGTGACCGCCGATATTCAGGATCGTCATTGGCTGGTCCATGAGATCATTTTCGCTTATCGCTCTCTCGAATGTGCGCGAGATTGTGTCGATTGTGCCGCCAACACCGAAGGGCACAATTATCTTCACCGGTTCTTCCGGCCAATCGGCCGATGCAGGGCTTGCGAACGCACACGAAGCGGCAAATGCAGCCGCGCAGAGTTTCTCAATGCGTTTCATCTGGATGTCCTTTCAGTCATTGGCTTAGGCAAACTCGACGCTGCCGCATCACTAGAGTTGCCCAAGCGTGAAGACCAACTGGATGCGGCATGCTTGTTACTATATAGCAATAACTCTTTATAGCAATCGTAATTTCAGTGCACAACGAAGTCCTTCTTCGAGATCCTCCACCCGCGCGCGGCGCCAGCCTCGCCGCGAAAGCAGGACTTTCGCTTGCCGTCGCGGTGGCAAGCTGTGAATTCACGTACGGTCGGGGCAGGCGAGATCCGTTGAGCACTGGCGGGTTCAGTCCCCCGTTGCAAGCCTGGCCCGAACCGTGATTGGCGTCATTCGCAGATGGCGCGAGCCTCGCCTGCAACCTCGTCCAAGAGATTGAGATTGCGCCGCAGGTTCCTCTCCGGCCCGAGTGAAACGAGGCGACCAAAGGAGGGGACCGCATGCCAGGAAGGGAATCGAGCAAGGCCGAGAGCCCGGAGATCGTGACCCGAGACTGCGCCAGGATCGACATCGCAAGGAGCGGCGGCGGCGCCGGGCTCTGCTGGTTCATGCCGGCACGCCGCACCAGCGGGTGCAGGGACCGGCTGATGCCAGAATCCTCTTCTTGGTGGGCAAGTGCGCCCAAGAACAGGCGTCCTGGCAGTTCCGAAAGCCGACAAAGGCGAAAGGCCTGGGCTGTCCGCAGTGAAAGTGGTTGTGAATCCAGTGCATGCCCGCCATCTTTGCCATCAGGCCCCGCTGCAGATTGGCTGCGAACTTGGACGTGACATGGGATGCTTCATACGAATTCCCAAGTGTTGCCGTGCTGGCCAACGCGTGCACGGTAGACCTGCGCTTCCCGACCGGACCGGCGTTGCCAGCCGCACAGGCACAACATAGAAAATCGGCCTCAAGTGAAGGAAAGGCCCCACGATGGACTTTCGCCTAGGCAACGGCTTTGACGTACATCGGTTTGGTCCCGGCAATCATGTCACGCTCTGCGGAGTGCATGTACCCCATGATCGCGGCCTCGCTGGCCACTCGGACGCCGACGTCGCCATGCATGCAATAACCGATGCGATATATGGCGCGGTCGCTGAGGGCGACATAGGCCAGCACTTTCCTCCGACAGACCCGCAATGGCAAGGTGCGGCAAGCGCAACGTTTCTGGAGCATGCGGTAGCGCTTGCCAACAAGCGAGGCTTTCAGATCGCAAATATCGACACCACGATCATTTGCGAATTTCCGAAGATCGGTCCTCATGTGTCCACGATGAAGGCACGGCTCTCCGAGATCATCGGTATTGCCAAGGATCGAATCAGCGTAAAGGCAACAACGTCCGAGCAACTTGGGTTCACTGGCCGTGGCGAGGGCATCGCCGCGATCGCAACCGCCGCATTGGTGGCAAAGTGACACGACGCCTCTTCCTCAGCTTCTTCTACGCAGGCTTCCTGCGCCCCGCACCCGGAACTTGGGGGGCGCTGGCGGCCCTTCCTGCGGCATGGGCGGTCTGGCAGACCGGTGGACCGGTCCTGCTTGCCGTCGCCATCATTGCCGCCTTCGCCGGCGGCACCATGGCGATAACGCGGGAACTCGAGGCCAGCGGGACGCATGACCCAAGCTGGATCGTCATTGACGAGGTTGTCGGCCAATGGATTGCGCTTCTTCCGGTGGCTGTCGGCGCCACGGTGGCGGGCACGTCACCAACACGGCTCTGGCCTGGCATAATTGCCGCATTCCTGCTGTTCCGCCTGTTCGACATCTGGAAACCATGGCTTGTGGGTCACGCGGACCGTCGCAAGGACGCGCTTGGCGTCATGCTTGACGACCTTTGGGCCGGACTGTTCGCGGCATGCGGCGTCTCGGCGCTTGCCGCGCTTGCCCATTTCGGGCTCGGTCCATGAACGTGCGCGATCTCCTCGACCGTGCACGGCACTCCGGCGTGATGATTGCCACTGCGGAAAGTTGCACAGGTGGCCTGGTGGCAGCCAGCATTACCGACATTCCTGGCTCCTCGGACGTCTTTGAACGAGGTTTTGTCACCTATTCGAACGTGTCAAAAGTCGAATTGCTGAAAGTTGATTCCGGGACCATTGCGCGGCATGGGGCGGTAAGCTGGCAGGTCGCGAAAGCCATGGCCGAGGGTGCGCTCAGGAACTCGGAAGCACACATCGCCGTCTCGATAACCGGGGTCGCGGGTCCGGGCGGCACCGACCTCAAGCCCGAAGGGACGGTATGCTTCGGCCTGAGCTCGGTGCGTGCCGACACGTTCACCGAAACCCGGCGATTCGGCGCAGTCGGTCGCGAGAGCGTACGGGCCGCCAGCGTGCAGCACGCCTTGGCATTGCTCGATTCCGGCATTGCCGAAATGCTCAAATGATCGGCCATTGACGCCAAACTTGCCAAAAACTTAGGCAAATTCAGAAGCGCGCTTCAAAACGTGCACATTCTCTGCGGTCCGGCTTTTGTTTCCAGCGACGCTGCTGTTTCAGACGACGCAGGCAGACCTTTGGAAGGAGAAGATTCATGGTTGGGGCAGACACGGCTTGGATCATGGTAGCCACGGCACTCGTGCTACTCATGACACTGCCAGGACTGGCACTGTTTTACGGCGGGCTTGTGCGGGCGCGAAACGTCTTGAGCGTCCTGATGCACTGTTACGCGCTGGCATGTCTGATGAGCATCTTGTGGCTGGTTGCGGGGTATTCGATCGCGTTTGGCGACGGAAGCGGAGGCATTTGGGGCGGGCTTGGCAAGATGTTCCTATACGGCGTCGATACGTCCAGCCTCTCGGGCACGCTGCCCGAAGTTCTCTTTTTCGCGTTTCAGATGACGTTCGCCATCATCACGCCCGCCCTGATCGTCGGTGCCTATGTTGAGCGCACCAAGTTCTCGTTCGTTCTCGCCTTCTCCGGCCTCTGGATGCTGATATGCTACGCGCCCGTCGTACATTGGATCTGGGGTGGCGGAATGCTGTCCGACGGAGGCATTCTCGGCGAGGTCGGAGTGCGCGACTTTGCCGGCGGCATCGTGGTTCACCAGACTGCGGGCATCGCCGCCCTTGTTCTCGCCGTCCTGCTGGGATCGCGCAGGGACAAGTCAAGGCCGCCTCATAACCCCGGTTACGTCATGGTGGGTGCGGCGCTGCTTTGGGTCGGCTGGTACGGCTTTAATGGCGGTTCGCAACTCGCGGCCGACGGCGGCGCTGCCATGGCGATAACCGTGACCCACATTTCCGCCGCAACGGCTTCGCTGACCTGGGCTCTGTGGGAACGTATCAAGCACGGCACGGCATCGCTCGTCGGCATGGTGACAGGCACCATTGCGGGGCTTGCATCCATCACGCCGGCTTCCGGCTTTGTCGGTCCACTTGAAGCGCTCATCATCGGAGCCATAGCGGGCATACTCTGCCTGGAGGCCGTCCACGTCATCCGTGACCGCCTCAAGATCGACGATACGCTCGACGTCTTTGCGGTGCACGGGGTCGGTGGCATCTTTGGAACCGTCATGCTCGCGATCCTTGGCCATGCAAGTTGGGTCGGGCAACTTGGCGGCGTCGTGGTCGTAGGCCTCTATGCGACCGTCATTTCGATCATCATCGCCCTCGCGCTGAAAGCGCTTCTTGGCATGCGCGTGGACGATGAGACGGAAGTGACCGGCCTCGACATCTCGCAGAGTGGCGAACGGGCCTATGACATGACGTCGTGATTCCCTGTCGAGCGCGGAGCATCCTTGCGCCGCGCATCAGGAATCGGTCCGAAGTGCCGTCATCGAATCCGAGCCCTTCGGGCCGGTGTGCCGCCGGGCAGCCTCTTTCTTAGTGTCGGAGTAACGATCATTGCCCGGCGGCCGCGACTTCAGGGATCGCGCAACGCGCTCTCATCCCACTCCGCGCGCTGCGCCTGCATGCACACGTGAGCCCCGGCGCTTTCGAGACAGATCGCACGCTTCACCAGATCCACCGGTTTCATTCCGCAACAAGCGCAACTTTTGCACCTGCCGCCTGGAACGAGCGCAAGTTGCCGTGAATCGTGCATGGCAAGAAGCGTAACGCGGAATCGTCAATCAACGCGATGACCCGGCTTGGATTTCATCGCTTTCCCGCGTCAAGGCATGCCTGTCCGGATCACAGGAACAAAGCAAGAAAAAATTGTCCCGCGCGACCCACGCGCGTGAAATGCATCGGCTGTTTGATCATGAAGCGGCATCATGTTCCTGCTGACCTGCACGCCGAATTCCCCGTTCTGGTCACATATGACTCTGTCGAAGAGATCCGGCGATGCCAACTGTCAGCCTGACGACTCCAAGCGCGGGTTTTCGAGCCATGTCGATGAGGCAGGCAAGCAGAATTCAGTGCCGGGCAACGCTCAGCTAGCTGCAGTTGAACCGTGCGATCATATCATCCCACAATGGGACCAGGGCAAGCAGGCCATCCCAGAAGGACTGGTCCCTGCGCCGATCAAAATCCTCCAGCGAAATGCCTTGCTGCTCGACCCAAGTATAATATCCCAAGTTGAAGATGCGCTCCCTATCAAACCGACGCAACTCCTGCATGTGATCGATGCCGGTGCCAAGAACATAGCGACCAAAGGTCTCGGCAGCGGTGACTTCGTCAAACCTGCCTCCGAAATGCTTGTCCGCAGCAATGCCGATCTCGGTCTGGTACATGTCTGCCCCGTCGGTCGCCACGGTAAGCACCACGTCACGTTCACCCAGTTCCATGTACCTGGCGTATTTGATCGCTCCTAGGACATTGGCAATGGACGACAGCCCCAGATTTCCCAGGCTGGCCACCAAGTCCTGGTCGATTCCCCGGTGGTCCGAGAGATATCTTCGCCCGGCCGAAGTATTGAACAGAAGGTTCAAACCGTCGCAGGCGCTGCCTGACACACCGATCACGAAGTCGGACGCCATGACATTGTGGATCAGAGGGACGTGCTTGTCCCCAATCCCCTGAATGTTGTGTTCCCCATAGCCGTTGTACAACAGGGTCGGGCACTCCAGGGCTTCGATCACACCGATATCCGTGCCGAGAACGCGTTTCAGGTGTTCCCCCGCCGCCAGCGTTCCACCTGAACCGCTTGCAGCAACGAATGCACGTAAGCGCAGATCGTGATCGGTGTTCAAGTGCTCGGAAATCCGTTGCAGGGCCGGGCCGGTAACCGAGCGGTGAATGATGTAATTTCCAAATTCGCTGAACTGGTTGAGAATCAGGTTCTCCGGAACCTTGGCCAAGGCGTTGCAGGCGTCGTAGATCTCCTTCACGTTGCTTTCAGTACCCGGCGTGCAATGGATGTCTTCGGGATCCGCAAGCCACCGATTGAGCCAGTCGAACCGTTCTCGGCTCATGCCCTCGGGCAGCACCGCAACGGATCGGCACCCCAGCAAAGTGGCGATCGCGACACCGCCACGGCAATAGTTGCCGGTCGACGGCCAGACGGCCCGATGCCTGGTTGCATCGAAGGCGCCGGAAAGAAGACGCGGAAGCAGGCATCCATAGGCTGCAAGCACCTTGTGCGTGCCGATCATCGGAAAGCGGTTTCCCAAAGCCACCGCTATCCTGGCCCTTACTCCAGTCAGGGCTTCCGGGAGAACGACGTGTTCCGGCACATCGACCAGGCTTCTCCGGTCCGTGCCGTTGTGCCAGTGCACTCGAAACAGATTGCGGGTGTCAGGCCCGTCGGGATCGGCATCAGCGATTTCCACGGATTTCGAGGCAAGATGAACCGAGGGATCGGCAAGTTCCAGAATCCTGGGAAGAACTACGCCGGCATTTCGCAGCTGTTCGACGTTTCGATCATACGCGGCATGATCGACTACCTTCTGTTCCAGTCCGGGGAACATTTCTTCTCCTTTCCTTGACGCATCCGACCCGTGGCTCATTCAATCCCTGGACCCACTGGACCGCTGACATGCAGTCGGGCACCGCAAGACCATGGGCCTCCCGTTCGTGGCGCCTTGCAACTCGTGAATCGTTGGCTGGCAAGGATCGCCTGCGACTCTTCCGTAAGCAATGCTGGACGACCTCCCGGCACCGCACCACACCAGTACTTGGTCTCTGACACATTGCTGATGCAAATCAAGCCCATTCAACTCGATCTGGAGAACTCCGGGCCTCCACCATGCCGCGGTGCCGATTCAGGAAACGCTCATTCGTCCTCCCATTGACCGAAATTCAACGTTTCGGCGACCCGCTTGCAGAGTCCCGGCAAAGTCGGGCCGGACCCATCGCTGCCATTCGCGTCAATCAATCACCGGCATTTCCGCGGGCGCACGGCGGGTCAGAAGCTCAGCCCCATTCTCACGGATCACGACATTTTCTTCATGCACCATGGTCCTGCCGTCGCCAAAACACATACCCGGCTCTATCGTGACAACCATTCCGACATCGAGAACAGTCTTGTCAAAGCGTGTGTGCGACGGCCATTCGGTCAATTGCATGCCAAGCCCGTGGCCAAGGCGACCAATGTCTCCTTCGCTTGATCCATTTGCGGCCAATACATCGGCCATGGCCTGAAAGAGGTCGGTTGATCTTGCGCCGGGAACCGCCGCAGCGATTCCCGCCTCGGTAGCAGCATAAACCGCGTCGTAGGCTCGTCGCATATCGTCCGAAACGTCTCCAAGAGCGTAATTCCGGTCGAAGTCGCAGAAATACCCGTCGAAGACCGCCCCGGTATCGAGCATCATGGCCTCTCCAGAACCCAGAACGCGGTTGCTGGGCTGCTCAATTATGCTCGCGATGCCGCCCAGGCCGGACCCGCCGACCAGATAGGGAACGTCATCGACGCCGCGCTGCAACAAGTCGATCCGCATTTTGGCGAATGCCTGGCGTTCGGTGTCGCCGATCTGCACAAAGCCAGGGAGCGCCTCAAATGAGTCGGACGCAATTGCGCAGACATGGGCGATCTTTTCGATCTCGGCCTCTGACTTCACCATCCTTTGCGCGCGCACAATGCCGGTGGCATCGACAAAGCGGTCAACCCCTACCTGCGCTCGCAACCGGTCAAAGTCGGCAGCGGGCATGCGAACATGGGTTTCGTGCCCCATGGGACTCCCGATCTTGCCGTCGGCACCGGCGACTTCATTCAGTGCTTCGGCCAATAGCGTTACGCCGTCATCATCCGGCTGCGGGGCTGGCCAGGTACGGATGTCGTCGATCCAGGTGGCGGCCATGCAAGCAGCCCCAATCTCGGGAATGATCGCGATCGGTTTGCCTTGGAGCGGTATGAGCAGAAACCAGGGGCGCGTCGGACTTTGCCAGAACGGCGTGTGGAAACCCGAATAGTAGCGAACCTCGGCTTCGGTCGACAGAAGCATGGCACCCAACGCGAACCTGTTCATCATTCCTTGAGCGACCGCCGTGCGCGTCTCGAACTCGACCGTATCAAAGCCTCGGCGCGGCGAAGGTCTACGATTCATTTCCAATTCGCTCCTCCTTCGGATTGAACATCCGCCACGCGCGGACATTGGAGCCAGCGTGGCCGCGACAATGCGTCGAATGAGACGTGTCCGGGCGCCATTGCGTTTCTCCCATCGGCGGCTGCATGTTGCCAGTTTGCGATGTCTTGGGTGGTTCAGCCACCGGGATTCGTGACACTTCTCCAAGTGTACCCGGACCGCCGATCACGCGACCAAGGATGCAGATGCTGATGTTGCCAACAGGAGCATCCTCGGAACAGCTGTATCCACAATGGTGGATGGCGGCTGCGAGGTTTTCCGAATGGATCTGCATGCCACGGCGGCAATCGTCGGTTCCGTGGAGCGCAATCGATGCTTCACATCCGCAGAGACCTCGCGGTTCGTCCGGATTGCAGGCACACTCAGTTCGACATGGCAGTGCGCGCACCCAAGGCTTGACCGCACCTACAAAACGATCTCCTCCAGAGTCTTGGGATGATCGGTAATCGCCTCCCAGCCATCCTCGGTTACGATAACGCTGTCGCCAACCTGGGCGCGAAACGTCTCGACCGAAACCGATCCATCCACAGCCAGAACCATGCCGGGTTGCAGGATCGTGGTATCCCCGGTCACCAGTTGCGGCCTCTCGAGAAAACTGAACCCTGTCGCCCGTCCACACCGAAACGGGTATTCGTAGCCAGCGCCCGCGATGACCTCGGCATAGGCGGCATGAACACTTTCCGCAGTCACGCCTGGACGCAGGGCGTCCAGTGCCGCCTTCTGGCTTGCTACCGCCACGTCATAAACCGCTGCCTGTGACTTTTCGGCGATCTCGCCGATCCAGAATGTCCGGTCAAACCCCAGCTTGAAGCGGTGAAAGTTGGTCATGCCGCAGAAACAGAGGAAAACGGGTTCGCCCCGTCGCATGATTCGGGTGGAGGCCCTGCGATGGGTGTTGATGATCGTTTCGCCCGAGGCCATGATCTGAAGGAAATGGGTGTTGGGCGACATGTAGGCATCATCGTAGTGCGCCGACAGCAGTTCTGCCGCCTTGCGGGTGCCGGCCTGTGACGTGGCGATCGCCACCTCGTATTCCGGCACGCCGTCGGCGATCGCGTCGCGGCCGGCCTCCATCATGGCTTTGCCGACCTGGCCGGCATGCCGGGCAAGTTGCAGCTCATCGTCCGACTTGATCATCCTCAAATCGGCCAGGATGTCTGTCGCGTTCGTGAGTTTTTCGGACTCCACCAATTCGTCGACGAAAGTGCGCACAACCGGCGGCATGTGGTCGGGTTCGATGGCGACACGGACCGCATTCTTGACAATGCCTGGCAGTTCTTCGCGCCATTCGTTTCCTTTCCCGTCGTTCCAGGGTGCGATCCTCTCAACCTGCGCTGAGGCCCGAGCGGAGTTCAGGTCGATTGTCGGCGTAATGAGCAGGCTGTCTCCATCGCACGGCACGGCCAGGACCGTCGGGCGACCGAATTCCATGTGCAGGTAGTCGTAGTAGCCGGTCAGGTAATAGACATTGTCGTCATCCGTGATCAGCGCCACGTCGATTCCGGCTTCTGCAAGACGCTCGCGAAAGGCCTGCATACGTGAAGAAAATTCTGTCATTGGCCTTCCTCTTGCTGAATGGGAAGGCGGTCACGGACAAGTTCCGTCCAGAACGCCACTCCAATCGGCAACACGTCGTCATTGAAATCGTACTCGTTCGAGTGAAGCGGTTGCCCGTGGGCTCCGACCTCTCCGTTGCCGAGGAGCAGGAAACAGCCAGGAACCGCAGCGGCAAAGTGGGCAAAATCCTCGGAAAAACTCATCGGCTGGCGGTCCGACATGATGTCAAGCCCGGCGCTCCGAGCCGCGCGCATCACGGCTTCCGTCGGTCCCGCAGCGTTGATCGTCTCGATGAATTCGGTACTGAAGTCCACAGTGACAGAAACACCGTGCGCCGATGCTACACCTTCTGCGATCTGGCGCATGAAGATCTCGACGGTGCTTCGATCTTCGGGGCTGCGGGCACGTACGTCACCCTTCAAGGTCACCGCACCCGGCAACACGTTGCGTTGACCGTCGGTCAGAAATTCGGTCACCGACACCACCGCCCCGGTGCCGGGAGGCAGCTTGCGCGATACGATTGTCTGCAGAGCCAGCACCAATTCCGCCCCCACCGTGATCGAATCGCGCCCGGCCTGCGGCATCGAGGCGTGGCCGCCCTGGCCGCGGATTGAGATTTCGAACAGGCTTTCCGAGGAGCAAATCAGACCGGGCCGAGTTGACACTTGGCCGACCGGCGCGCCGGGCAGATTGTGCAAGGCGTAGACTTCCTCGATGGGGAAACGTTCCAGTAAGCCCTCCTTGAGCATCGCCTGCGCGCCGAGGCCATGCTCTTCGTTGGGCTGGAAAATGAACACGACGGTACCGCTGAAACCGGAGTTTCCGGCGAGGGTTCGAGCTGCCCCCAATAGCATGGTCATGTGACCATCGTGCCCACAGGCATGCATGACGCCAGGCGCTTCGGACGGATATTCGTGCCGGCTTGCCTCATGAATCGGAAGCGCATCCATGTCCGCGCGCAATCCTATCGCCCGATTGCCATCGCCGGACCGGAGGACTCCCACCACGCCCACGCCCACATGCACTTCGAGGCCATGTTCACGCAGAAACTTCGCAATCTTGGCCTTCGTGCGGCTTTCCCGGAATCCAAGTTCGGGGAAGCGGTGAAAGTCGTGCCTCAACGCCGGCAAACTGAAGTCATCGGCACCCAAAAGGACCTCCTCGACTAACCTCTCCTGATCTGCCGGTTCTGCGGCAGAAGAACCTCTCCGGGCTTGGAAAAGATCTGACCAAACCCTTTCAACTCGTCCGTGATTCCGGCTCGGCGGAGGCAACTCCAGAACTGTGCCTGGTTGGACGTGATGACCGGCTTGCCGATGATCCGCTCAATCTCTTCGGCAACTTCGAGCGCGCGTATGCCGCCGCAACTCAGAAAGACCGCATCCGCGTCCGGCAGGTCGATCGCGATCGCGAAGGTCTTCCAGTATTCCGGCGCAACCTGTCCCATTTCCGTTCCGGTGCTCAGGTTGAGCCCCTGGACATCCAGCACGTCAAAGCCCTTTCCCAGCAGATACTCGGCTTCCGCAGTGTTTATCTCGTCAAGATACGGCGTGCCCACAACGAGCTGCTTCACCTGCAGTTCGTTCAGTGCATCAAGCACGCCCTGAACGAGGCACATGGGCTGGGCCCAGGGCGCACCCTTCCTGATTTCGGACATGACCCGATCCTCGCCGATCACGATGGATCCGCTCGTGCAGCTGTAGCTGACAACATCCGGTTTCAGATCGGGCTGTATGCGGGACGCGGCATCCGCCATGTGTTCGATGTGACGCGACAGCGTTTCGTTGGTTGTATGGTCTTCGGTCTTCAGCCGAGTGAAGTGCACCGCAACGCCCTCGGGAGCCATGTCGAAGAAATCGGCTTCCGACGCGAGATCCGTAGACATGAGAATGAACCCGAGGCGGGCGCGATGATGGCGACCCTCGTCCAGGATCGGGTCCCAGGACCTGGATGACACTACATCGCCGGACTTAAACATTTGAACGCCTACGTGTTCTGAAGGTTGTCTGATCGCCTCGTGGCAGAATTCTCAACACCGACCGTCCAGGTCGGCAATTGGCGCATGCAATTCCCCTGCTGCCGCGTTACACGGCTTCATGAACGGTGGCGAGGAAATTCTGTGGTGGTTTCCATCTTCATCTTTCGAACAACTCGGCCAGCGTTCTCGATCCTGCAAAAAGGCGAGTGCATGCCTCTCATGACACTGCTATCGCTCTATTTTTCTTAACGCATCAGATCTTTCATGTCCCGTGTCAACACCATGGCAGCACCGCGGCCGGGCGGCAGCACCCTCCCGGCACCATCCCGCTTCAGCTGGTGCCTGCAACTTCAGCGACGCCAAGCATACCGCAGCCGCGCGTACCATGCGCCCGGATTCGCAGGGAGCGGACCGAGCGACTCGTCCCAGGGCGCCCGGCGGACACCCTTTGCGACCGCCCTTCCCCGGAACGGTTGCAGCATAATCCTGGGGCATAAGGCCGTCGATGAGCAACATTGGGTGAATGCCGACGATGCGATTCCGCGCACCGGTCAGCCAAAGCTGCGAAGTGACGCAATTGAGCTTGCGCAGGTGCGGCTGGCGCCTCGTGGCCAGATCCTCAGCGCCAAAGGTCCACAAGACCGCGACTGCACGTCGCGATCCTACGGTTCTGCCCATTTTCACGTATGGCAAGCACCAAATTTCGCTCAAGGTAGCCGCCCAGTTTCACCATGGCGGCCACCCCCTCGGGGCAACCGGTTTTGGTTTTTATTCAGAGTGCCATTCCGCATCCCGGATTTCAGCGGTCAATTCGAGGAGCATTGAATGACACAGAAGAGGCTGCCCTTGAGGAATGCATGGAAGGTGCTGGATTTTCACATTGACGAGCGCCGCAGCGTCCGCCCCCATCTTCCGCCACGGGCAGCGTCCTGACCCGCGTCCCGGCCTCGGCGTCTGTCAACGCCACGGTTTCCGCGCCCTCCGCCATCGCCTGCGCCGTCTCCGCGCGCCGCATCGCGTCCACGTCCTCCGTCGCCTGCTGACGCCGATGAAGTCGGAGACCGTCACGCCGACGGTCTCCGATTTCCGCAGGTCGACGCCGCAGGAGAGCGTGATCGCCGTTCGGTAGCGGATGTCGGTGACCGCCTGGGTCAGCCGCTCGATCTCCTCCACCGTCATGTGTCGCGGCAGCTTCCGCGGGATTCTCTGGTTGCGGAACCCCTTGACGAGGTTCGGACGGTCCAGCGCGTCGCGGAATAGGAACCGCAGAGCCGCCGCCGACATGTTGACCAACCCGGCGTCAACCCGCTCTCGGTCCGTCCCAGCACCTGGCCGCGCAGGTCGGCGACCGCAACCTCGGAGGACTCCTTGCCGACGCTTTCGTAGAACCGACGGATTTCCAGCCGGTACGCTTTGCGCGTGCTCTCCGCCAGGTTGGCGATCGTCATCTGTTCTTCGATCCGTTCAAGCGCGGCGGAGATCGTCATGTCGCCTTCCATTGTATGGTGTTTTCCTTTCCTTCGGCAGTGCGCGTCAGGACCATTCGGACACGGACCGCCCAAAGGACGGGAACAGCACTGTCAGGAAAGACAGAGGCCGGGATGATCGCGGGTTCGGGCGTCAGTCGCTCAAAAGCGCGGCTTGCCGCCGAAAACACGCCGTTTTGAATCGCTGTCGACAATTGTCCGGGGCGCCGGCGGCAAGGGGCGCGGCCTTCATGTCAGGAGCGGCATTGGCGCTTGGTCCGGAGCGGAGTGTTGCCTGGTTCGCCGCCCCATTGCGGCATCTTGCGGTCACCTTTCGTTGCGGCGATGTTCTTTCGGCGAAGCACGCGGCGAGCGCGACCTGCGTCACCGGCCGGTTGTCGTTGGCGCATTGCAGCGGCTTCCATGGGACCGAAGCTGGAGACCGCGCTGGCGGAGCACGGCCTCGGTTCGATTCTGAAGATCGTGCCCAAGTCCAAGAAAACGAGAGGCTTCACCGTCCTCCATCGCCGCTGAGTGGTGGAGCGAACATTCGCTTGGCTGTCGTGGTGCCGGCGTTTGGCGCAGGATGATCGAGAATTTCTTCGCAAGGATCAAGGAATTCCTTGTGGTGTGGCGCACTACAACAAGACGGACGAGAGCTTCGCGGCGGCGATTCATCTCGTCGTCGGCGTGGTCGCGGCGACATGAAAGTCAACAGGCCAAATTTCGCAAACCGAACCGTGCTGGGTCTCAGGTGCTCCACAAGGGGCGACGATTTGGGATTGCCGCCATAGCAGTTCGGTGATCCTAACAAATGGAGCCACAGTTAGCGCAGCAGGAAATCTGGCCTAACCCCGCATGGTACCGGGCAGATAAAGCGCCAGCATTGGCAATGCCGTGATCATGATCAGGCACACCAGCATCGCCAGCCAAAACGGCATGATGCCGCGATAGATCTCTTTCATCGTGGCCTCGGATACGCTCTTTACGACAAAGACGTTCATACCCACCGGCGGGCTGATCAGGGCCATTTCGAGAACGATCACCATGATGACGCCAAACCAGATCACCAAATCGGACTGCGTGGCGATACCGAGCAGTTCGGCAATCCCGGATGCCTGTATAATCGGCAGCACAATTGGCAACACAAGAACCATCATCGCGAAACCGTCGAGGAATGTGCCGAGGAAAATAAAGACCGCAAGCACCAGGGCAAACAGCGCCAGCGGGTGCAGCGCCATTGTTATCAGCGTTTCGGCAAGTTGCGCCGGAATCTGAGTCAGAGCAAGAAACGGCGAGAACACGCTGGCACCGATGATGATGAAATAGATCATGACAGTTGTTGAAACGGTCCTGAGCAGCGCATCGACGAGGCCACGAATCGTGAACTCGCGGCGCGGAAGCGAGAACAAGAATGCCAGCACCGCGCCGACCGAGGCCGCCTCGACCGGGGTGAAGACGCCGCCATAGATGCCGCCGATGGAGATGATGATGATCATCAGAATGGCGGTGCCCCGGATCAGGTATTTGATCCGGTCGGCAAACCCGAAACGTTCGCCAGCCGGGCCTATTTCCGGGCTCATCAGGGTCAGGATCCAGATCGTTGCCATGAAACAGCCCGACAGGATCAGCCCTGGAATGACGCCCGCCAGAAACAGCCGCCCGATCGATTCCTCGGTCAGGATCGCATAGAATATGAACCCGGTGGAAGGCGGAATGAGAATGCCCAGCGTGCCGCCAGCTGCGACCGCGCCCGCCCCGAATTTCGCGTCATAGCCGAACCGCTTCATCTCGGGCAGCGCGACGCGACCAAGCGTCAGCGCGGATGCCACCGAAGACCCCGAGAGCGCCGCAAATCCGGTGCATCCCAATATTGTTGCGTGGGCCAAGCCGCCGCGAAAATGTCCGATCCAGGCATAGGCGGCGTTGTAGAGATCGCGGCTCATTCCGGACGTGCTTGCAATGTTGCCCATCAGCACGAACAATGGGATCACCGTCAGTTCAACGAAGGTCAGCGTGGCCCAGGTTTCGGTGAAAAGCGTCGAGACGGCGGCGGACCAGGAGTTCAGGAGGGTGTTCCCGGTCAGGCCCGCCACGATCATCGCGAACGCCACTGGCAACCTGAGCGCCATCAGGATCAACAAAAGCACCAATCCGAAAATCCCGATTTCGACCGAACTCATACGTCGGCGTCCTGTCGACCGGAGCTGGAGGCCCGGATATCCGAATAGGTCTCACAAAGGACAACAAGTGCATGCAGCGCGCCGATTGCGGTGATCAGGCGGATGAACGGCAAATGCGGGATCAGGATCATGTTGGTGGCTTCGCCAAAGAGCACCGCGTCTTCGGCCGCCTCGATTGAGCGCCACGCGATCAGCGCGAATATTCCTGCCACCAGTAGTTTCACCACCAGTTGCCGCAGGATTTCCAGCGCGCGGATCGGGATCGCCTCGTACAGATCGACGCTGATATGCCCGGCGATCCTCCAAGTATAGGGCGCGGCCAGCATCAGCGACACAACCATGCTCATTTCGACCATGTCTTGCCGCCCCCGTAGCGGTGCCGAAAAGAGGTAGCGCAATAGGACGTCATAGAATGTCAGCGCCACGACAAAGCACAGCACAAGCCCGGCGGCCATGGACATGAGCATCGCAACCCGATCGATCAGCCTGTCCATACCGTGCCCTTTATTCGCGTCCCTGGCCGAAACCAGGGACGGAAAGCCTTCAATTCAACATCGCATCGATTATTTCGGTCGCCGGGACGCCTTTGGCATCGAATTCAGCCTTCAAGTCGGCGACTGCCCCAGCCGCCGCTGCGTCGAAGGCCGCCCGCTCCTCATCCGACAAGACGATGATCTCGGCACCTTCCTTGGCGGCAAATTTTCCCATGGCAATCTCGCCAAACTTGGCCAGACCCGCCGCCGAGCGCTGCGAAATGTCGAGCCCGGTCAGGTTGTCCAGTGCGGCGCGGTCGTCGGCACTCAACTCGTTCAATGCTCCTTCGTTGGCCACAAGGAAAATCGTCGTTGGCATTTCCGGCAGGTTGGTGGTGACGTAATTTGTGGTCTCGATCAGCTTGAAGATCAAAAGCGAATCCGAACCCATCAACGCACCATCAACAACACCAGTGTTCATCGATGTGTAGACCTTGTTGGCGGGCATTGGCACCGCCGTGGCACCGTAGGCCTCGACGATTGCGGCGGCCGAGGACGAAGCCACTCGGATTTTCAAACCGGCGAGATTGTCCATGCTGTGGATTGGTTTGTCACGCATCATCAGCACCGCGGGCGGGGTTACAAAAAGTGCCAGCGGCACGGTTTTCTTGAACTCGTCCCGCAGGTGCTCGTCCATTACCTTCCAGAGCTTTGCGGTGGCGTCCTCGTGGCCCTGAGTAACGCCGGGCAGTTCGATCAACAGTGTTCTTGGAAAGACCGAGGACGTGTAGCCCGGCAGGCCGTACGTGATTTCCGCCACCCGGCTGACGGCACGTTTGTATTGCTCGACCGGGCCCTTGCCAAGTTCGCCCGAAGGATAGATCTCGATCTTGGTCGAACCACCGGTCGCGACGTCGATATCGGTTGCCAACTTCTCGAAGATCGGCTCGTGGAGGACATAGACTGGCGGCAAGAAACTGGCGAGCTTAAGCACGTTGTCGGCCAAGGCACCGAACGTTGGAGCGACGAACGCAAGTCCGGCCGCTGCGCCGGCAAAGAAAGTTCTTCTGACGATGTTCATTGGACGACTCCCCAGTGAGTTGTTTGCGACTTGAGAATTTTGCTATTCCAAATAGTGGGACAAATCAATATATATTGGGATATGAATCGGAACTCTATCGATATCGCGCCGCCGCCCGGTGTCGGGCTTATCCAGAAGACATTGCAAATACTCGATCTCTTTCAAGCCAATGCGCCTGGCTGGACACAAAGCGAGATTGCGAAGGAAACGGGAATACCAAGGTCCACGGTCAACCGGCTGGTGAAGTTCTTGACCGAACGGGGACATTTGACGGTGCTTTACGGCCAGAACCGCTATTCGCTGGGGCCGGCTTCGATTGATCTGGGGCGGCGAGCCGCCGCGCTTTTCGACTATCGCGGCCTATGCCGCCCCGTTCTTGCGCGGCTATCGCAAGAGACGCAGGAAACGATCATTCTGACGTCGGTGGTCGCGGCTGGTAACGCGGTACGCTGCGTCGACCAGATCGAGAGCACACGCGACGGCTTGCGGGTTTTTGAACAGATCGGCAGTGTTTTTCCGTTACACGCGGGGGCCGCCCCTAGGGCGGTTCTGGCCGCGTTGCCCGAGTCCGACCGCGAGCGATTCCTGTCGGGGCAGCTAACGGCAATCACGGACAGCACGCCGACGAGCGCCGCGGAATTGCGACGCAAGATAGCAGAAACCCACCGGCGCGGGTTCGCCGTCTCGAATGGCGAAACCTATGAGGGCGTTGTCGGGATTGGTGCGGCGTTTTACTGGGGCGATGGCAGCCCGGCGGGCAGTTTGGCTATCGCCTTGCCGGCGCAACGTGCCCCGGAAGATGTTGTGACCCAGATGGGCGATCTCCTGAAAGGCGCCTGCGATGAGATCAGCGCCATGATGGCCGCAAACAAGGTGGGCGCACCGATGATGCCGAAGTCATGAGGGCATGGATTTCAGCCGAACCGGGGATCGAAAACCTGGCGGTTCTGGATCTCGCCAAACCGGTGCCGGAGGATGGGTTTCTCTTGGTGCGCGTTACGCACGCAGCACTGAACTACTCAGACCTATTGATGATCGTCGACCAGTACCAAGTCCGGCCGCCCAGGCCCTTTACTCTCGGACAAGAGATTGTCGGCATCGTCGAGGAGGCGTCCCAGGGGTCGGGATTCGAGCGTGGCGACAGGATCGCCAGCAAGGTGCCGTGGGGTGGCTTCGCAGACTTCGCCTTGGTGCGTGCCGATATGGCAATCCGAGTGCCGGACAGCTTCAGCCCGGCAAGCGCGGCGGCATTGCCGGTGTCCTATTCGACGGCGCTGGTGGCGATCGATTACTGCGGCAGGCTTGCTTCCGGCGAGTATGCACTGATCCATGCGGCCGCGGGCGGGGTCGGGCTTGCCGCGGTCGAGATCGCGTCTGCCCGAGGCGCGACGGTAATCGCGACGGCCGGTGCCAAGGACCGCTTGGCCGTGGCCGCGGTGCACGGCGCGACACATCTCGTCAATTACCGCGACACGGACTGGGTAGACCAAGTCAAGACGCTCACAGACGGCAAGGGTGCGGACATAATCCTTGATCCCGTCGGCGGCGAGATCGGTGAAGCCAGCCTGCGCTGCATCGCGCTTGACGGGCGTTATCTGATCGTCGGCTTCGCCTCGGGCGCAATGCCGATGCTGGCCGCAAACCGGCTTCTTCTGAAGCGCGCCAGCGCGATCGGAGTCTACTGGAACCACGACAAAGACCGCGCACTGATTGCCGACACCAACCGCGAGATGGAATCGCTGATCAAAGTGGGTCGGATCAACCCGGTGATCGACGACCGTTACGGGTTCGACGATTTGCCGCAGGCATTTGACGATCTGAGAAATCGCCGGGTCGTCGGCAAGATGGTTCTGCGGGTCGATGCCGAACGGGAGGGCGTCGAATGAGTGGCGGCAAGGGATTGCTCGGCGGTATCCGAATTCTTGACCTTTCGCGAGTGATGTCGGGACCTTATTGCACTTCGATGCTTGCCGATCTCGGGGCAGAAGTGATCAAGGTCGAAATGCCCGGGGTTGGCGACGAGGCCCGTTTTTTCGGCCCCTACAAAGACGGCCAGAGCGCCTATTTCATCTTGCTCAACAGGAACAAGAAAAGCGTGACGGTCGACCTCAAGGCACCCGAGGGGCGCGCGCTGATCGAAAGCCTGATTCCCAAATGCGACGTGCTGGTGGAAAACTTCCGGCCCGGCGTGATGACGCGGCTGGGTCTGGACGAGCCGACCGTGCGAGCGCTGAACGAGAATATCATATATACCTCGATCTCTGGCTTCGGCCAGGAAGGCCCGTTGAAAGACTGGCCTGCGTTCGATCTGGTGATCCAGGCGATGAGCGGGCTGATGAGCCTGACCGGTCCAAAGGGCGGCCCGGCGACTGCCGTGGGCGAATCCGTGGCCGACGTGTGCACCGGCATCTTTGCCGCCTTCGGCACGGTGGCGGCGCTCTTTGACCGCGAGCGCACCGGCAAGGGCGCGCATGTGGATGTGGCAATGCTGGATGCGATGATGTCGATGCAGCTAACTGGCCTCGCACGCCAGCTTTATATGGACGACACCCCGCGGCCTGCCGGAAACCGCCACCCGGTCACTTACCCGGTCGACAGCTTCGCAACGCAGGACGGCGACATCGTGCTGGTCTGTTTCAGCGATGGGCTGTTCCGCGTTTTGGCCGAAGTGATCGGCCATCCGGCGCTGGCGGATGATCCGGAATACGCCACCAATGCCGCACGCAACCGAAACGAAGACAAATTGCGGGCGTTGATCGCCGATTGGGCCAGTGGCCTGACGCAGTCAAAGGCAATCGCCATCCTTCTGGATCGCAATATCCCCGCCGCCCCGGTGTGGGATCTGCGCCAGTTGACCGAGTCTGACCATGCGAACGAAAGGCACCTGGTTGTTCAAGGTCAGCAGGCCAAGCTCGGGACTGTCCCGCTGGTGCCGCAGCCCGCAAAACTGTCGAACGGCAGTGTCCCAGAGACCTTCATGAGTCCAACGCTGGGCGAACACACAGACGCAGTCCTCAAGCAGCTTGCCGATCTGACGGACGCCGAGATTGCGGAGCTTCGCAGCTCGAAGACAATCTGAGGAACCGAATGCATGAGCTTCACCCGCAAGAACAATCGCGTTGTCCGCGCCCCCACCGGGCCGAAACTGAACGCAAAAACCTGGCAGACCGAGGCGCCATTGCGGCTCTTGATGAACAACCTCGACCCGGATGTCGCCGAACGCCCTGAAGAACTGGTTGTCTATGGTGGCATCGGGCGGGCAGCGCGCAGTTGGGAGTGCTTTGACGGCATCGTAGAGGCGATCAAAACGCTGGAAGATGACGACACCCTTTTGATTCAATCCGGCAAGCCAGTTGGTGTGCTGAAGACCCACACGATGGCGCCCCGGGTTTTGATCGCCAACGGGAACCTGGTCCCGCATTGGGCGACTTGGGAAAAGTTCAGTGAACTCGACCGGCTCGGGCTGACGATGTACGGCCAAATGACGGCTGGGTCCTGGATCTACATTGGTTCGCAGGGCATCGTGCAGGGTACTTACGAGACTTTTTCATCGATTGGCCGACGACATTTCGACGAAGGCGTTACCGGTAAGCTGGTGGTCACCGGCGGATTGGGCGGCATGGGTGGTGCGCAGCCTCTGGCGGCGACGATGGCAGGGTTCAATGCGCTTGTGGTCGAGTGTCAGCCGAGCAAAGTCGAGTTTCGTATCCGCACTGGCTATCTTGATCGTTCCGCGACGACGCTTGACCAGGCATTGGACGTAATTTCAGCGACAGAAAAACCTGTATCCGTTGGCCTGGTCGGCAACGTGGTCGACGTCTTGGAGGACCTTGAAGTCCGCGGCATCGTGCCTGACGTCCTGACCGACCAGACATCGGCGCATGACCCTGTGAATGGATACCTGCCGCAAGGCTGGACTTTGGGCATGTGGGAAGAAATGCGCGAGCGTGATCCCGGTTCGGTATCGGACGCCGCGAAGAAGTCCATGGCAGCACATGTCTATCTGATGAATGCCTTTCGCAGGCGAGGCAGCATCGTCCTGGAATATGGCAACAACCTGCGCGCCATGGCGCGGGAAGCGGGCGCCAAGGACGCATTCGAGTTTCCCGGATTTGTCGAGGCCTATGTGCGGCCGCTATTCTGTGAGGGCAAGGGCCCGTTCCGCTGGGTGGCGCTTTCGGGCGATCCCGAGGATATTTTCAAGACAGATGCCAAAGTCCGCGAGATGATGCCGGGCGATACTTTCCTGCACAATTGGCTCAACATGGCACGCGAGCACGTGCGCTTTCAGGGATTGCCCGCGCGCATTTGCTGGGTCGGATTGGGAGATCGGCATCGGTTGGGGTTGGCCTTCAACGAAATGGTCCGAAACGGCGAGTTGAGCGCTCCCATTGTGATTGGTCGCGATCACATGGACTCGGGCTCGGTAGCTAGCCCAAACCGGGAAACCGAAGGTATGAAAGACGGCTCAGATGCGATCTCGGACTGGCCGATCCTGAACGCCATGCTCAACGTGGCCAACGGGGCGACATGGGTTTCTTTCCACCACGGCGGTGGCATGGGCATGGGGTATTCGCAGCACTCCGGCATTGCCATATTGGCCGACGGATCCGAGCGGGCTGACGCGACAATTGCGCGCACATTGTGGAATGACCCGGCGAGCGGGGTGATTCGCCATGCCGATGCCGGATACCAAACCGCGCTGAATTGCGCAGCCAAGCACGGATTGAAACTTCCAATGGCCGACACGGCGTCCTAGGGCCTGTTGACAATCGAGTTGCGAATCGAGCGGAGCGGCGTCGATTCCTGCCCCAATGACCGCCGGAACGGCGGCACAGGCAACGAGCAGGTATCACATGAATGCAGAAAGGACGGGCTGACCGACGCCATGTGGGCGCGGATCGAGCAAATGCTGCCCGGAAAGGCGACGGATCCCGGCACCACCGCGACGGGCCGACTTGGCACGGGCCAGGCCGGCAGCAAGGATTGGCGCACGGGGCGGCGGATCGATGGTGCTCACGCATGCGGACCGCAGTCTCCTTCATTTTGGAGTCCGCTCCGGCTCGCATTGGTCACGAAATTCCCGTCGGGTGCACAATTGGCTTGCGCTTCGGGCAGGCCAATGCCACGTCGTCGCCCCAATGACCGCCGGAACGGCGGCACAGGCAAGCGAGCAGCCAAAAATGAGTGCACACTGGATGGTGTCGGTCGGCACCTTGGCCGTACGGGCCAGGCA